>JALWOY010000019.1 GCA_027083355.1 Phycisphaerales bacterium
ATCATCGACCGATCCCCGCCGCCCCCCGCCGGCCTGCTCGCCCGTGCGCTCGACGCCGCTGCGCGGACACCCTGGTGGGCCGTCATCCTCATCTTCGCGGTGCTCGCCCGTCTCCGACCCGAAACCGCAACGGCGCTGGCGGGTGTCTGTGTCGCTTCGATGTCGGTCGATTTCGGCGTCGCGTCGGTGGGCCTGCTCATCGGTCGGGCGATGCGCCCACCCGAGCCCTGGCAACGCCGCGGCGTTGGGCATTCCATCACGCTGATCCTCTGGACACTCGTTTCGCTCGGCGTCGCGCGGCTGCTCGCCCGGCCCGTCCTGCCCGGCAATCACCCCGGATTTTTCCTCGTCTGGATCGTCCTGTGCGCGATCACGCTCAACTCGATCAGGCTCATCCCGACCCACATCGGCAGGCGACGCATCATCGCGAACATCAAGCAATTCACCCATCACGAGTGGTGGCCATCCTGGGCGCTCTACCTCCCCATGCTCCCCGTGTTTATCCGCCTGGCGATCAAACACCGATCGCTCATGTGCTGGACCTGCGTCAACCCGGGCATCAGACCGGGCGGCGGGATCGTCGGTGAATCCAAGCAGGACATCCTGAAATGCCTCCACGATCCACGCGCACTGACGCAATACGCGTTCGAGCCCGGCGAGAGCGACCGCACGGCCCACGCCCTCGCCCGCATCGAATCCGATATGGGTGGCTACCCCGTGATCATCAAGCCCGACGCCGGCCAACGCGGCTCCGGTGTGGTGCTGGCCCACAATCCCGAAGAAGCCGCCCGGGCGATCGACGCCACACCCGGCCGGGTGCTCGTCCAGCGGTATCACCCCGGGCCGGTCGAGGTCGGCGTGTTCTGGGTCCGCGATGTGCGCACGGTCGGCGTCGAAACGGGCGATGAGCCGCAGGGGGCGATCTACGCGGTGACACGCAAAGTCTTCCCCGCGGTCGTCGGCGACGGCCGACGCCCACTCCGTCGGCTCATTCTCGACCACCCCCGATACAACCTCCAGGCGCGGGTGTATTGCCGTCACCTCCGCCATCGGCTCGACGAAATCCCCGAAAAAGGCGAACGCGTCGTGCTCACGACCGCCGGCAACCACGCCCGGGGATGCCGTTTCGAGGACGGCGCCGACATCATCACACCCGAGTTCGAGCGGGCCATCGATTCGATCGCACGCGCCTGGCGCGGGCCCGGCGGCGAGCCGTTCGATTTCGGCCGATTCGATATCCGGGCCGCGACCGAACAGGGCCTCGCCGCGGGACACGACTTGGCGATCATCGAGCTCAACGGGATCACCAGCGAAGCGACGAATATCTATGACCCCTCCTGGACGCGACGTCGGGCGTTCGGCGTGCTCGCGGGCCAGTGGAGCCGAGCATTCGCCCTGGGGGCGGCCCGGATGAGGCGGGGTGTCCGTCCGATGACCCTCTTCGAGCTGCTGCGTCTGGTCCTGCTGCCGGGTCAAGGGTGAACACCCCGATCAGGGTTGCAACCGCGTGCTTTGCCATCCACCCGCCGCATGCTGTCCCGCCTCGGGCAGTGTCCGTTCCCACCGCGCCCGCTCGTGTACCCGCCCCGCACCGTTGCACCACAGTTCCACCGCCTCGGCACGGACGCGGTAGCCACCCCAGAACGGGGGGCGGGGAATCTCAAGATCCTCCGGGTGCCCGTCCATGATCATCGAGAGGTCCAGCCCCAGCTGCGTGACCGTCTCGGCGATCTTCTCGATCATCGCGTCCCGGCTCTCGATCGGAGCGCTCTGCTCGCTGGCCCATGCCCCGATCTTGCTCTCCCACGGCCTGGTCGCGAAGTAGCGGTCCGATTCTTCTTCCGGGCTTTTCTCGGCGAGACCCTCGACGCGGACCTGCCGCCCCAGCTCGTCCCAGTGCATCAGCAGCGCACAACGGGGGTTCATTTCCAAGTCGCGTGCCTTGCGGCTGCGGTAGTTCGTGTAGAACACCAGCACACCCTCGTCCGGTCGGATGTCCTTGCAGAGGACCATCCTCGACGACGGTCGGCCATCCGCATCGACCGTCGCCAGCCCCATCGTGTTCCAGTTCAGCAGCGAGACACGTTCGCGGGCCTCGTTGAACCACTCGGTGAGCAGGCCGAACGGGTTGTTCGGGAGCGGATCGGGGAGCTGCTCAGCATCGAACGCCTCATCGAAAAAACCACCGGTCATCGGACCCTCCCGGAACGCCTCGGGACGCTGTTTATGGTGGGTAAGCCCGTTTTTCTTGATGTCATCTGGGGGCTACTCCCGGGCAGCGTCTCGGCGACCTGTGGACGGTCTGTCGATTCATCCCGCTGCGTCTGCGTGATGCTATACAGGAGCGAAACCCCGGGCACCCGATCCGTCGGGGCCGGGCTACGCTCGGAGCGATGATGGCGTCGAACCACGGAAACGAGCAGGACACCAGCCGCGGAAAGGGCCGGCTGAAACCCTCGGCGATCGCGGAGGAGACACTCAAAAAGCTCTTCGGGAAGCTCCCCCCCCATTCCGAGGAGGCCGAGATCGCCCTGCTCGGTTCGCTGATGCTCGACCCGAGCGTGATCGGCGACATCATCATGCACGTCAATAAGCCCGAGCAGTTCTACGGGCAGGTCAACGGGCAGGTCTTTCAGGCGATGCTCGACCTGCACAACGAGACGCGGGCGATCGACCTCGTCCCGCTCGCCGAGCTGCTCAAGGCGAGGGGGGTGATCGACGCGCAGGACGGCACCGAGTTTCTCGTCTCGCTCGCCGAGGCCGTCCCCAGTGCGCGCAACGCGGTGCAATACGCCCGGATCGTCGCGGACCGCGCCCGGCTCCGCCGGTTGATCTCGACCGCGGGCGACATCATGCGCCTGGCCTTCGACGCCGAGACCACCGCGGGAGAGAGCCGGGGCGCCGAGATCGTCGATACCGCCGAGCAGATGATCTTCGAGATCGCCAGCGAGGGGGACACGCAGGGCCCGGAACGGCTGAGCGATCTGCTCCGCAAGGAGATCGTCCGCATCGAGATGCAGGCCGAGGGCAAGGGCGTAAGCGGCATCCCGACGGGGTACTACGACCTCGATGAAAAGCTCGGCGGGCTCCAGCCGGGGGAGATGATCATCCTCGCGGCGAGGCCCTCGATGGGGAAAACCGCCCTCTCGCTCAATCTCGCCGAGCAGGTGGCATTCGGGGGGCGGACGCCCTGGAGCCCGCGCGACGAGGGTGCCGAGCACGCCCCGGTGGGGTTCTTCAGCCTCGAGATGAGCCGGGAAGCGTTGGTGCAGCGGTTGCTGAGTGCCCGCTCGGGGATCGACGCCCACAAGATCCGCACCGGCGATCTGGGCGGCGTCGGGATGTCGTCCATGCAGGCGTGGGAGCGGATCAACGAAGCCGCGGCGGAACTGTACGAGGCGCCGCTGTATATCGACGATTCACCGGGGCTGACGATCCTTCAACTGCGTGCCAAGGCCCGGCGGATGGCCGAGCGGCACGACCTGAAACTGATCGTGATCGATTATCTGCAGTTGTTGACGGCGCCCGGGGCGGCGCGTGAGAGCCGGCAGGTGGAGGTCAGCACGATCAGCCGGCAGATCAAGGCGTTGGCGCGGGAGTTGAAGGTTCCGGTGCTGTGTCTGGCGCAGCTGAACCGCGGGGCCGAGCAGCGCGAGCGGAACCGCCCGCGGATGAGCGACCTGCGCGAATCGGGCTCGATCGAACAGGACGCGGACGTTGTGATGCTGCTGCACCGCGAGGCGTATTACCACAAGGACGATGAGGAATGGCTGAACGACCCGGACAACGAGGACAAACTGACGCTGTCGGAACTGATCATCGCCAAGCAGCGGAACGGGCCGACGGGGGTCGTCAAACTGACCTGGGACGATTCGACGGTGCGCTTCAAGAACCACGATTCGAGGCACGGCGGGTACGTCGGCGGTGGCGTGGGCGGATACGACGCCTCGCCGATCGATACCGCGCCGCCCATTGACGCCGACCCGCCGGGCGTGCACATCAATCCCCCGCCATCGCATTTCGCACCGGGCCGACCGACCGGCCCTGTGGCCGACCACCGCGACGGGGGCGGGCCGGGCAATCCGCTGGATGAATACGAAGACGACGACCTGCCCCCGGTGTAGAGCGACTCGGATGCGCACCGGGGGCTTCACGGTAGAGCGGCACACGGCTTGTGAACTGTGCAATCCACTGCCTGCTTGACATGAATCACGATCCGACACGCCGGGTTGCGGCACCGTGAGGGGCTGTTCGCTTTGGGGGGAAAAGAAAGCCCTCGTTTCCGCTCGGGCCTCATTGTGAAGGGTGATGCGGGGAGAGAGACACGGGCGGCGGAATCAGTTCCATCAGGAGATGAAGAAGAGACAGGCGGGACCCCTGCCCCACCGAGAGGATGGAGGAACCCGCTTGCGCAGGGCTCCGGCTCGTCAACATCGGGTGACGCATGTCGACACCGTGGTATCCTGAAAGACATGTGCGGGCGGTATTTCCTCAATGCATCGCTCGACGAGGTGGCGGCTGCGTTCGGTGCGCACGCCGTGGGAGATGTCGGGGTTCTCCCGCGGTTCAACATCGCCCCCGGTCGGCCCGCGCCGGTCGTCCGCGCGTCCGAGACCGGGCCCGAGATCGTCGCGCTCGACTGGGGTTTCATCCCGCCGTGGGAGGATGCCCCAAAGCCCATCAACGCCCGCGGCGAGACGGCCCACGAGAAACCGATGTTCCGCGACGCCTTCCGGCATCGCCGGTGCATCATCCCGGCGACGGGGTTCTATGAATGGAAGACCGAAGGCGATGCGCAGAAGCAGCCCTTCGCGGCCGTACGCGACGGGGGCACACTCTTTGCCATGGCGGGGCTGTGGTCGCCGGAGCACGCGAGCGACGAGGCCCGGGGCTCTTTCACGATCCTGACGTGTCCCGCGAATGCCCGGCTGCGTCCGCTGCACGAGCGCATGCCGGTGGTCCTGCCGCCGGTGGATTGGTCGATGTGGATCGAGCCGCGGGTCGAGGGCGTGGGGGCGTTGCGGGCGCTCATCAAGCCGGACGCGGCGAAGCACTGGGACGCGTGGCCCGTTTCGCGGCGTGTGAACAACCCGCGGTATGATGAGCCGACGCTACTCGAACGGCACGAGGAACACGAAGGCGGGTTGTTCGGTTGAAGTGACACCGCCGAAACGTTCGGTGCCCCTTCCCGTAGAACGGGGCGGAACAAACCCCCGGACAGACGAAAGGTGAACCCATGTCCGTAGACGTGATTGATTATGAGATCATCGGCGACGATTTGCAGGCGGTGATCGTGACGCTCGACCCGGGCGAGGCGATGGTGGCCGAGGCCGGCGCGATGATGTACCTCGAAGACGACGTGCAGATGGGCACGAGCCTGTCGATGAAAAAAGACGGGGGTGGGATCTTCGGCAAGCTCTTCGAGGCGGGCAAACGGATGGTCACGGGTGAGTCGTTTTTCATCACGATCTTCGCCAACGAGGGCACCCAGCGGCGGGATGTCGCGTTCGGTGCGCCGTACCCCGGTCATGTCGTGCCGATCGAACTGGGTGATTATGGCGGGCGTCTGCTGTGCCAGAAGGACGCGTTCCTGTGCGCGGCGTCGGGGATCGAGGTCGGGATCGCGTTCACCAAACGGTTCGGTGCGGGTCTGTTCGGCGGGGAGGGGTTCATCCTTCAGCGCATCAGCTCGCCCAGCGGGGTGGGGCAGGCCTTTCTGCACGCCGGCGGGACGACCGTGAAACGGACACTCGGGCCGGGCGAGAAGCTGCGGGTGGACACCGGGTGCCTCGTCGCGTTCGAGGAATCGGTCGATTACGCGATCGAGATGGTGCCGGGGATCAAGAACAAGTTTTTCGGGGGCGAGGGGCTGTTCTACGCCGCGCTGCGGGGGCCGGGGACGGTGTGGATGCAGACGCTCCCGTTCAGCCGACTGGCGAACCGGATCTTCGCGGCGGCCCCGCAGCGAGGCGGGCACAAGGGCGAGGGGTCGGTGCTGGGGACCGTGTTCGACATCGTCGGCGGTGACTGATCCGGATCTCGGCGGAAGGATGTGAACAAAAGAGCCCGGAGCGTGAGTGACGGGCCGGGCGCCGCCGGGACGTGGGTGCCCTGCAGGCTCGCGGCCCCGCGCTGACGCTTGGGGCTCTTTGTCGGCGGGGACACCCTTCGGAACCCGGGGATAATCCGCCCCACGGGCCTATCCTCAGGAGATGACCGAGCGGATCTATCTTGACAACGCGGCCACCTCGTTCCCCAAGCCCGCGTGTGTGCACGAGGCGATGACGTTCTACGCCACCACCATCGGCGCCAGCCCGGGGCGGGGGTCCTACCACGAATCGGTCGAGGGCGGGCGTCGGATCGCCCGGTGCCGTCGGCGTCTGGCCTCGCTGCTGAACGCCCCCAGCCCTGACCACATCATCTTCACGCTCAACGCTTCGGACGCGCTGAACCTGGCCATCAAGGGCATCGCCCACCACGAGCGCGCGCGCCGCGTCCGGGAAGGCTCGAACAAACCCGTGCACTTCATCGCCACGAGCATGGACCACAACTCCGTGCTCCGCCCGCTCAACGCGCTGGCAGCCGACCCCGTCGGGCCGCCGGTCGAGTGGACGTGTCTCGACGCGGACCCCGAGACGGGGCTGGTCGATCCGGCTCGGCTCTCCGGGGCGATCCGGCCCGAGACGGCGCTCGTGATCGCCGTGCACGCGTCGAACGTGTCGGGGACGCTCCAGCCGATCGAGGATTTCGGGCAGGTCTGCCGCGACCGGGGCGTGCCGTTCCTCGTCGACGCGGCCCAGTCCGCCGGGCGGGTGCCGATTGACGCGGGGGTGGCCGACCTGATCGCGGTCCCGGGGCATAAATATCTGCTGGGCCCGCTCGGCACCGGCGCCCTTGTGATGCGGCCCGGCGTCGAGGAAAAGATCGACACGATCCGCGAGGGCGGCACGGGGACCGTCAGCGAGCAGGACACACAACCCGATTCGCTGCCCGACCGCTACGAGCCCGGATCGCACAACACCCTCGGCATCGTCGGGCTCGACGCGGGGGTCGAGTGGATCCTGCAGCGCGGCGTCGATCGACTCTGGGCCGATGAACAGCGGCACATCGAACGCATCATCGACGCCCTAGCCGACCGCGACGCCTTCCCCGGGCTGCGGCTGATCGGGCCGGGGACCGTGGATCACCGCGTCGGGGTGTTCAGTTTCGTCCACGAGGCCGTCGAGCCGCACGAATTCGCGGCGATTCTCGAATCGGAGTTCGGCATCCTGTCGCGGGCGGGTGTGCATTGCGCCCCGCGTGCCCACGGTACGTTCTGTACGCGCGACACGGGCGGGGCCACGCGGCTGAGCCTCGGCCCGTTCATCACCGGCGAGGACATCGCCCGCACGCTCGACGCGCTGCGTGAGATCTGCACGCACGCGGCGGCACTCTGACCACGGATACGACCGTTGTTGCGAGTATCGACACTGGACAGGTCAGACACCCTGTTCGTGCGCACGGATGAGCTCGTAGATCTCCTGGGGCGTCTCGGCCTCGTAGACCTTTTCGCGGAAAGATTCCGAGGTCATCAGCCGGCTGACCCGTGCGAGCGCCTGGATGTGATCGCTGGTGCGGTCCGGCGGGCTGGCCAGTAGAACGACGAGCCTCACCGGGCGATCGTCGATGGCCTGAAAATCGAGCGGTTCGGCGGGTTTGCCGATGGCCATGGCCATCCCGTTGAGCCCGGCGCATTTGCCGTGCGGGATGGCCAGCCCGTGCCCGATGCCGGTGGTCCGAGTCTGTTCGCGTGTCCAGACGGCGTTTTTCAGAGATTCCCCGTCGGTCACCTTCCCCTGCTCGACCAGCAGATCGACCAGTTCATCGATCACCCCCCGCTTGTCGGTTGCTTCGAGCGGGGCACGGATGCATTCGGGGGTGAGCAATTCGAGGAGGTTCATGTGTTCCACCGGCTTGACGCCCTTCCGCGGGCGGGTTGTGAGTTTACCCCTCCCGAGGGGATCGTGTACATCGAATCGGTCAACGGCAGAGAAGAACCGAAAAACTCCCGTCACAATAGCGCGTCGGAGGCTCGCCCGGGAGCCCCTCGGGCGTGTCGAGCCGAGCCCGGGTCGGCTTGAATCCGTGCCATCGGCCGGCCCAGCGAGCGATCTGCATGTTCTCGGCCTCCTCCAGGGCGCAGGTCGAATACAGGATCGAGCCGGCGGGGGCCAGCAGCCTGATCGAGTCGGCGACGATCTGCCGTTGTGTGGTGGTCAGGCGTTCGGTCTGCTTCGGGCCGACCCGGTAGCGGGCCTCGGGACGGCGCGCCAGCACCCCGGTGTTCGAGCAGGGCACGTCGAGCAGAACAAGATCGGCCCGGCCCGCGGCAATCTCGAACACCCGGTCGATCGGCTCGACCATCACGGCGTCGTCGCTCTCGAAGACCCGCCCGAGCTCGGCGAGGCGGGCCGCGTCTGTATCGGTCGCGATGATCTCGGCGTCCGGGAACACCGCACGGAGCTGTCTGGTTTTGGTCCCACGGCCCGCGCACAGGTCCACGATCACCGACGGGGAGAGGTCGGCCGCGGATTCGACCGCACCGGCCGAGGCGGGGTCCTGCACCCAGACATCGCGGCGGGCGTCGAGCAGCGTGCCCAGCCGATCACCCGTGTAGACCAGGAACCCCTCGCGTTCGTGCGGTGTGGTCTCGGGGACGGGCGACCGGGCGTGGCGGGCGTTGATGATGACCGGGGGCCGGGCGAGCGTGTGGCACGCGATCCGCTCGGCGGTTTCGTCGCCGAACGCGTGCCGCCAGGCGGCCAGCAGCGCCCGGGGCAGGCTCAACGCCGCCGATAGCAGGTCTTCGGCGGATTCCGGCATGACCGGTTCAGCCAGGACGAGTGCCCGCCCGTCTGGCAGGGGGATCTCGTCTCGCCGACGTGTCCATGTCGAGCGGTACGACCGTTCGGGGTCGAACAGTTCGGAGACACGCCGGAGGATCGCGTTGACCATCCCCCCCGCCCCGTGCCTGATGCGGTGCTTGGCCCATTCGACGGTTTCATCGATGACCGCGTGCGCCGGCAACCGGTCGAACAGCAGCATCTGGGCGGCCCCGCAGTGCAGGGCGGCACGCATCCGCGGCTCGATCATGGGCCGGCGGATGTACGGCGACAGCACCGCGGCGAGGGTCCACCATCGGCGGATCGCGGCATCATGTATCGCGACGGCCAGGGCGGCGTCGCGCGCGTCCAGCCCGCCGACGTCGAGCGGCATCGGGACGAGATCCGGGAAGTGAGCCGCGTCCTCGGCGAGACGATCGCACGCGATCGTGCGCGCGTTCCGGATCGGCCCTCCGGTCGGTCTCGGGACGGTGCGGGATCGGCGCGGGCCGGTCTGTTTCGATTTTCGGCCGGGTTTCGGCATCGTCGAGTCTACGCGGCCGGGGTGATCCGGCGTACATTGCACGACAGATGATCAGTCGAGCGAGCGACAAACCGGGCGGAGCGAGGGGCGTGCTCTCCTCGATGCGGATCCGCAAGAAGCTGATCTTCCTGCACACGCTGTTCTCGCTCATCCTCGCCACATTGCTGATCATCACGGTCCGGCCCGCGTTGCAACGTGTCGTGCGGGAGGCGGAAGGGGCGCTGGCCGAGCGGCAGCTGCACGCCCTCATCAGCACCCCCACCCGGGGGGGCAGCACCGGAGCGGAAGCCTTCGGGGATCTGCTCGTGATCCACCGCGGCGACGCGGCCGACGTCGGGCTGACCCAGACCGAGGCCGACCGGCTGCGGATCTCTCCCGGGCCGGTCCGCGGGGAGCCGGAATTGACCTGGCGCGGGGGGTTCGACGGAGAGGCGTTTGTCGTTGTCGGTGCGAGGCTCGGGGAGGCCCGGCGGGCGGCGTGGGGGGTCTACGGGCTGCTGATCGTCGCGCTCGTGTCCGTTTACGCCCTGATCGCGGTGGCGTTGGAGGTCTTTGTCCTGCCCCGGCATGTGTACGGCCCGATCCGCACGCTGCTGGCCGCGGATCGCGCGGTGCAACGCCGCGATGGGGCCGGCGAGATCATCCCCGAATCGATGATCCCGGGCGATGAGATGGGCGAGATCATGCGGTCACGCAACAACGCGATCCTGAGTATCCGGCGTCACGAGGCGGCGCTCTCGGCGGCGCTCGAGGATCTGGAGGACGTCGCCGGGGATCTGAAGCGCAAAAACCACCTGCTCGAAAACACGAGGCGGAATCTCGAGGGCGCGGACCGGTTGATGAGCCTGGGGATGATGTCCGCCGGGATCGCGCACGAACTGAATACCCCGCTCGCGGTGGCCAAGGGGCTGGTCGAACGGCTGCTGGAAGACCCCTCGCACCGGCTCGAACCGGCGCAGGCGGCACTGCTCGGTCGTGTGATCGGCCGGCTTGAACGGCTCAGCGACGGGCTGCTCGATTTCGCCCGGGCCCGCGAGCCGAGATATGCGCAGGCCAGATTGGCCGAGATCATCGGGGAGGCAATCACGCTCGTGCGGCTGGACCGCGGCGCGGAATCGGTCCGGATCGAGAACCGGGTCGATCACGATCTGTATCTGTGGTGCGACGCGGATCGGATGGTGCAGGTGTTCGTGAACCTGATCCGCAACGCCGTGGACGCCGTATCGGGCGGGGGTGATCCGGGCGACGGCCGAATCGAGATCGACGCGACGGAGACGCAGCGGGACGGATCGGACTGGATCACGGTCAAGGTCGCCGACAACGGGCCGGGGATCGATCCCGGTGTGCTGGCGACGCTGTTCGAGCCTTTCGTTTCGACCCGGCTGGACAGCAAGGGCACGGGGCTGGGGCTCGCGGTGGCCGAGGGGATCGTGCGGGAGCACGCCGGTACGATCATCGTGCGGAACCGCCGAGACGGTCCCGGTGCGGAGTTCGAGATCATGATGCCACAGAAACCATCCCCGGCGACGGGTTCGGGGGAGGAGACGAGATGACGGAAACACCCGGCCCCGCCGGAGAGCAGCACCCGCTGTCGATTGTCGCGGTCGATGACGACCCGGATTTCCGTGAGTACCTGCACACGGTGCTCGACCCGGCGGGCCACGACCTGCGGACCGCTTCCGATCCCGCGATGCTGTACGAGGCCTGCGAGAGCCGGCTGCCCGATGTCGTCCTGCTCGACATGAAGATGGGCGAGGCCGAGGGTTCGGACGTGCTGGGCGAGATCCGCCGGCGCTGGCCGAAGTTGTGCGTGGTGGTGGTGACGGGGTATCCGTCACTGGAAACGATGCGGCAGACGTTCAAACAGGACGTGTTCGATTATGTCGCCAAGCCGTTTTCCCCGGACGATCTGCTGCGGGTGTTGTCGCAGGCCGCCGAGGCGTTCGGGCTTGGTGGTCGTCCGCAGGATCGGCTGCGCGCGGCGCTCGGGCGGCAGATCCGCCTGTCACGGACCGGGCGCGGGTGGACGCTGCGCGACCTGAGCGAACATTCGGGCGTGAGCGTGAGCCAGCTGAGCTCGATCGAACGCGGGGCGCACCTGCCGAGCGTGGAATCACTGCTGATGATCGCGACGGCTCTCGACGAACAACCCTCGTCCTGGCTGGCGGCGGCCGGATTCTGAGAGCCCCCGGATTGGGGTCCAAGAACGAAACCCGGACGCAAACCCGGGTGTCCGCGTCTTTCTCTCCCGGCCCTGCTCGGGTGCCGTCGGCACACCGAAACAGGTATTTTGGAATAATTCTTGCCAAAATTGTTGAGAAGCGAGAACCGGGCGGCCTATACTTGCATAGATGTGCCAGTAATAGGCCGGGAGGCCCGGCCCGAACCAGCACTCAGGATCACAAGGAGTCTCACCATGATCGATCCCAAAGAATTCCTCACCGCCGGCCAGCAGTTCCACGGGCATAAGTGCCCCGCGATGCCGATGGGCCTCCGCGTCGGCGCCGCCGCGATGAACAAACTCGGTGTCGACCGCGCCCCCGACGGGCAGCTCATCGCCCTCGTCGATATCGGCGAGCACCACTGCGCCACCTGCTTCGCCGACGGCGTGCAGATGATCACCGGGTGCACCTTCGGCAAGGGCAACATCCAGCGGACGCACAAGGGCAAGTGGGGCCTGACGCTTATCGACAAGGCCACCGGGCGGGCGGTGCGCGTGGCGCCCAAGGCCGAGGCGATGCTGGCCAACAAGGAGACCAGTTTCTTCAAGGATTACCGCGAGAAGGGCATCCCGGCGTCGAAAGTGCCGGGCGAAGTGATCGACCCGCTCGTCGAGAAGGTCATGAACGCGCCCGACGAGATGCTGCTGAACATCGGCGAGGTGCACCAGCACGAGTGGCACGAGCCGAAGCACTCCTTCAGCTCGTTCGTCTGCGATGAATGCGGCGAGATGGTGGTCGAGGGCTACGGGCGGGTTGTTGGCGACAAGCGCGTGTGCATCGATTGTCACGAGAAGCTGACCGACCTGCCCGAGCCGCAGCGTTGTGGGTGCGTGGAATGCTGACGTTCGTGCTCGCGGGTGTGTTCTTCGTTGTCGCCGTGGTCTTCTCGATGCTGGGCCAGGGCGGCGGAGCGATCTACACACCCCTCCAGGTGCTTTCGGGGGTGGACTTCCATGTCGCGGCAACGACGAGCCTGTTTCTCATCGTCGTCGTCTCGGCGTCGTCCACCATCGTCTTCCGCAAGAACAAGCGGGTGGACGTGCCCCTCGTGCTCACACTCGAAGCCGTCACCGCGACCGGCTCGTTCGCCGGCGGTCTCGGGTCGGTCGGGTTCTCGGGGGCGACGCTGTCGATCGCGTTCGCGGCGTTCGTCGTGTTCGCGGCGCTGTTCATGATTTTTCCGGTCAACACCGAGCGGGCGGGCAGCCCCGAGAAAAAAGGCTTCTTCCGCTGGCAGCGTCAGCTGGGTGAGCAGCGGTACAGCGTGAACCTGCTCGTCGCCCTGCCGGCCTCGTTTATCGCGGGTCTGGCCAGCGGGCTGCTGGGCGTCGGGGGCGGGCTGCTCAAGGTGCCGCTGATGGTGCTGCTGCTCGGCATCCCCATGGATATCGCCGTCGGGTCGAGCGCGATGATGGTCGGCGTCACCGCCCTGACCGGGTTCGCCGGGCACGCCATCAACGGGCACTGGGACTGGAAACTCTCGCTCATCCTCGCCGTCGCGGTCTTCATCGGCGCCCAGATCGGGGCCCGATTCTCGCTCAAGATCAACAAGAAGACGCTCAAACGCGCCTTCGGCTGGTTCCTCGTGGCGATCGCCACGCTGATGGTGCTCAAGGCCGTCGGCGTGCTGCCGGGGAAGAAGCCGACCCCGACGAAGGACACCGCGATGCTCGCGCCCCTCGAGACCGGCCCGGGGGCGGCGGGCGAGGCAGCGTTCGTTCTGCCCGGTCCGCCCGGATAAGGTTCGGGGGAGCACGACCATGCGTTCATCGACTTCCCAACCCAAGACCCCCCGGGCCGCGGCCCGGGTTCGCGCGGCGATCGACAAACGGCTCGACCAGACGCTGTTCAAGGCGTTGTCCGACCAGAACCGCCTGCGGGTGCTCGCGTGCCTGATCAAGTGCGGGCGGGCGTGCTCCGTCTCGGAAGTGGCCGAGTGCTGCGACGTTGATTTCTCGGTCGTCAACCGGCACATGCGGATCTTGGCCGACGCCGGGGTGCTTGAAGCGGAAAAACGCGGCCGCACGGTCTGGTACACCGCGCGTTGCGACGACCTCGTCGCCCGTCTCGGGGAGCTGATCGAGGCGATCAACGAGTGGTGCCCGAACGCGTGTCCGACATCACGGTCCGACACCGGCTCGGCCGGCAAGGGCGTCAAATGCGGATCGTGCTCGACGACCGGCCGTCCAAAGACCGGCCGACGCAAATCCGCGAGTTGAGCCTCCTCTGTTGCCTTGATTCGTGCGCATAAAAAAACGCCCCGCGAAAACGGGGCAAATGGGCGCGGCAGGATTCGAACCTGCGAAGGCATCCGCCAGCAGATTTACAGTCTGCCCCCTTTGGCCACTTGGGTACACGCCCTGGGGGTCGCCTTCCGGCGAGCCGGATCGTAGCCGCCGTTGATGGCAGGATTCCACCCCCGCCGCGTCAAACTCCCGCTTTGATCAACCCGTCGGCAGGGCGAGGGCCGCGGTCATCAGGCCGTGCAGCTCGTAGTTCTCGATCCGCGTCGGCAAGGCGTCGGCCCCGGGCCCGAACGCGGTCGCCTCGACGCGCTCGGCCGTGTGGTTGGTGCTGACATACCCCACCCCGAAATGGTTGGCCATGACCGCGCCCAAGGCGGAGACGATGCTCGTGGCGCCGTTGAACCCGTTGACCCGTTCGCCCCGGGCGGGACGGAACACCCACGCGATCTCGTCGTCGGAGAGGGTGACACCGCAGTGTTCGTTGATCATCCGGGCGAGCCGGGCGGGCTGATCGTCCGCGGGCGTCTCGCGGACGTGTTCGAGCACCCACGAAAGGGTGTGCCGGACACCCAGCAGGGTTTGCAGCCCCCGGAAACTCTGCCGTCCGTAGACGCTCAGGTCGGGCCCGCCGGTGCCGTGGTCTGTGGTGACGATGACCAGCGTGTCGTCACGCTGCGAGGCCCAGTCGGCGACGGCGGCGACGGTCTCGTCGAAGGCGATCATGTCGAACAGCGAGGCGGGGAAGTCGTTGGCGTGCCCGCCGTGGTCGACGCGTGCCCCCTCGATCTGGAGCACAAACCCGGCGGGGTTGGCGGCGAGCCGCTCGATGGCGGTCATCGCCATTTCCTTGAGGTGCGGCTCGGTCTCTGGGCGGTCCAGCTCGTAGGACATGTGGCTGTCGGTGAACACGCCGACGAGCCGGCCGGGGGTGGACGAGGCCGCCCGCAGCTGCTCCGCCGTGCGCACAACCGCGACCCCCGGATGTTCGGCGAGCAGATCCGGCGTGACAAAGACCGCCCCGCCGCCGAGCGCGACATCGACACCGCGTTCGAGGATCTGCCGCGCGATCTCGTCCTCCATGCTGCGTTTCGGGACACCGGCGATGAACGACGCGGGTGTGGCATGGGTGATGCGAGCGGTCGTCACAAGCCCGGTCGACTTGCCCGCCCGCCTTGCCGAGACGAGGATCGGCTCGATCTCGTGCCCGTCGTGCCAGCAGATCGAGCCGTTGTTGATCCTTTTGCCGCATCCCCACGACGACCCCGCGGCGGCCGAGTCGGTCACGAGTGAGTCCGCCGAACGGGTGGACATCATCGAGCGATGTGTGCCGGGCCGATCCCAGAGCGAGGCCCATGCCAGCCCCCGCCCATCCCGCTGTTGCAGGGCGATGTCGGCGAGCGAGAATGTGCCGATGCTCATCCCGTCGGCGACCATGAAGATCACGTTCTTCGCCCGGGCACCCCGGGAAGGCGCGGCACGGGGTGGGTCAGTCGCGATCGAGCCGGCTTGGGCGAGCCCGCCGGCCGCGAGCAGCCCGACACCCGCGGCGAGAACGTCGCGTCGCGAGGGCGTGGTTTTGTCGGTCATGTTGCGGATCTCCGTACACCCGAAGGGTGACGCACTCTAGCGCCGCGCGAAACGGGTGCAGCAAAGGCCGGGAAGCGGGAGCCGATCCGAGGCGAAGAATCGCATTGGACGACCCGGCCGCCCCGAGCACGAGCGCGTACGAACACAAGCATTCCGATTGCCACAGGCACCGGGTACGCCGGTGATCAGCGTGTCAATGCCCCGCGGCGTCTGAAGCTACAAGAGCAGCCCGATGAGGGTGGCGGTGATCGCGACCATGGCGGCCATCAGGGCCTCGCCGGCGACGATACCTGAAGCGATCGGGATGGTGAACTTCTCGGCGGACTTCTTGTGCATGAGATGCCAGATCCACGCGATGACCGCCCCGATGGCGAACCCGAGGGCGTTGTACCACGGGACGACCCACGCCAGCCCGATGCCCATCGCCGAGGGGACCCACTTGCGGTGCTTCGCGGGCAGGAACGCCTGGATGAGCGGCAGGGCGATGCCGACGAGACCGCCGATGACGATGGCCATCTGTGCGGTTTTCGGGATCGAGTGCAGCCCCTGCGTGAGGGCAAGCGCGACAGCCTGCCACATCTTGGCGGCCGGGGGGTTCATCGCGTCGAAGGCCTCGGCGCTGGGGACCATGAGATACCACGCGGGGACGATGATCAGCGTCCCGAAGAAGATCCCGAAGAACTGCGCGAGGAACTGCTTGCGGGGGTTCGCCCCGAGCAGGTAACCCGATTTGAGGTCCGTCAGAAGGTCCGCCGACGCCCCGCCCGCGGCCGCCGTCGTGCCCGCCGCCATCAGGTTGGGCACGATCTGGCCCTTGGCGAGCACGGCGTACACGAGCTGGGTGACCTTCCCCATCGCGCCGATCGGGGTCGTGTCCGTCTCACCCGTCGCCCGGCAGCAGACCAACGCGATCGGGTAGGTCATCACCACCGAAATCAACCCGAGCCACCACGACATCTCGAACGCGAACATCATCAGGATGATCAGCCCGATCGTGATCGGCACCATCCCCAGCACGAACCACGCGAAAGGAACCTCGATCTTCGCCATCTCGGCAAGGTCGTCTGCTGTTGCGGCCTCGGCCGGACCGGCCCCGCCCTTGAACGCGCGGACGAGCGTCCGCCAGCCCATCGCCACCGCGGTCAGGCTCGAGAACACCATCACCGACGTGCCGCCCCAGAGCGCCCAGTTCACCGGGTAGAACGAGAACGCCTTGTTCGGGTTGCCGACATATATCCATTCTTTTTTGTGGCCGGCCTGTTCTTTCTTGTCGGCCTGTTCACCGTCGTTCCCCGCGTCCTCTCCGCCGTCGGCTTTCTCGCCGCCGGCGGGGGCCCCGAGGACATCCGCGGCTTCCTCGTTGCCCTTTTCGGGGACGATCTTGGCGGGGTCGACGCCGGCCTCGAGGAGTTTCAGCTCCCACGTGGCCCGGTCCATGTATTTCATTGTCTCGACGTCGAAGCCTTTGCGGATCTCCTTGCCCAGCTCCTTGACCGACGTGACGTAGGTCGTGTTGATGCCGTATTCATCGTCGGACTGCCGGATCGCGGTGACATACTCGGGATGGGCCCGAAGCGTCTCGATATCCGCGTCGAGGATCGCCGGCGTCACCACGAAAAACAGCACGATCGAGCCGAACAGCATCGAGAGCGAGACCCGCATCCCGACGATCATTCCCGCGGCGACGAGCAGCATGCTCGGCTCGAATCCCCACGTCCGGACGTGGACATCCTGGTATTTCGACACCAGCCAGGAGCTGTTCCAATCCAGCAATTCGGGGACGCGCATCGGCCATTTCGAGACCTTCTCGACGGTCTCGACGGACACCCGCCCGGCGTCGTGCAACGCCTCGAACACCGCGGGATACGTGCGATAGAACGCCAGCAGCATCCCGCCGAACAGGGCGAAGATCAGCGCGTTCGCTTTCTGCGCCGCCTCCCTGCCGTGGGAATAGAGCGAACGCAGCGTCTCGGCCGCCGCGATGCCGCTCGGGAATCGCAGCTGCTCGTGGTTGATCATCTGCCGCTTCATGGGCACGGCGATGAAGACGCCGAGCGCGGCGGTGAGCAGGACGAACGGGGCGAGCCAGTACCAGCTGAAGTGGTGCCCCTGGATAAGCAGCAACGCGCCGAAGGCGGTGCCGATGGTGCCGCCCGTCGAATAGCCCGCGGCCGACGCGGTGGACTGCATGCAGTTGTTTTCGAGGATGGTCATCTTGGAGATCCGATGACCCGACGCGGCCCGGATGGCGTTCCAGACGACATAGGAAATGATGCACGCGGTGATCGCGACCCCGAAAGCCCACCCCAGCTTGATCGTGGTATAGAGATTCGACAGCGACATCGCCATGCCGATGACGGCGCCCATGAGCACGGCCCGGAGTGTCAGCTGGGGGACGCGTTCGCCGCGGTAGACGTTCTTGTACCAGAAGTGGTCTTTCTCTTCCGGCGTCGCGTCTTCCGGGAGAGGCGGCAACTCGTCGAACGTCGGGGCGACCTGGTAGGTCTCAAGGTCGAATTCTTCCGAGGCCGCGCCCTGTGCTTCTCGCTCGTCCTGCGTCATGTTGTGCTCGCTATCCGTCGTGAAGGAACCTGCCCAGCCCTCGCTGGGGGGCCACAGATCATATCGAATATCAACGCCCGGTGTGCGCGGCGCGTCGAGAGTCGGCCAACGCCGAAAAATCATCGGGCAACATCCCGGGCAGGATTCGAACCTGCGACCTGCGGATTAGAAGTCCGCTGCTCTATCCAGCTGAGCTACCGGGACAGATCTGGTCAGGGAGTGTATGGTCAACGGACACACCCGGCCGAGTGCCGGGGGAAGGAAGGAACCATGCCACGAACTTTCCTCAAGCTGTTCGCTGCGGTCTCGCTCCTCGGGTTGCTCGGCTGGTCGGGTGCACGGGCAGAGCCGGTCGCGATCCGAGTCGCCACGTTCAACATCGAGGACCTCCGCACCGGCGAACTGATCGAGCCGTACAGCGATCGCGTGAAACGGGCCGCCGAGATCATCCAGCGGATCCGCCCCAACGTGATCCTGATCAACGAGATCACCTACGACATGCCCGGCGGGCCCGACTACGACGAAAAAGCCGGCCCGGGCCGCAACGCCTCACGCCTCGCGGCCCTGCTCGCCGAGCCCGCCGCCCCGGGGCTGGAAGGGTTGCACTTCACCCCGTTCATGGCCGAGACGAACACGGGCCGGGCGAGCGGGTTCGACCTCGACCGCAACGGCGAGATCGTCACCACCATCCCACCGCCCAGCAAGAAACAGACCGACGCCCAGCGCGCCTACGGCGGGGATTGCTGGGGGTTCGGGGGCTACCCGGGCCAGTACGGCATGGCCCTGCTCGTGGACGACCGCCTCGAAATCAGGGACGAGTATGTGCGCACATTCCGGCTCTTCCCGTGGGCCAACATGCCCAACGCGATGATGCCGATGTACTCCCCCGAAGAAGGCTCCGATGAAAAACCCGGTCCGTGGTACGAGGGCGAGGCCGGGGCGCTGTTCCGGCTCAGCTCCAAGAGCCACTGGGATATCCCCGTCGCCCTGCCCAACGGCGAGGTGGTGCATTTTCTGTGCAGCCACCCCACCCCCCCCGCTTTCGACGGGCCCGAGGGCCGCAACAAGCGGCGCAACCACGACGAGATCCGGTTCTGGGCGGATTACGTCGACAACGCGGCGTACATCGTCGACGACAAAAAACAGCCCGGGGGCCTGCCCGCGGGGTCGAATTTCGTGATTCTGGGCGATCTCAACGCCGACCCAGACGAGGGTACCTCGCTCGGCAACCCGATCGTGAACATGCTGCTGGCGAACCGGCACGTCGGCGACGACCCGCACCCGACGAGCGACCTGCCCATGCCCGGGCTGGACCCGGATGACACCTGCCGGTTCCGCCTGCGGATCGACTACATTCTGCCGTCCAAGACGATCGAAGTGAAAAAGACGGCCATCTGGCGGTACCCCGTCGGCGGGGGGGAGTTCCCGTCGGACCACTTCCCCGTCTGGGCCGACATCGTCGTGCCCGCGCCGACTGATGCGGAGGACTGATCTGTGCGCATGCTCTCAGCCTGCCCATCTTCCAGCACGGCCGGCGAGGTCCGCTCCGCCTCGGGGGCTAATATGTCTCTGCTTTGAACGACTCCAATGACGAGCCGAGGGATCGAACGACGGTGACACGATTCAGCCCGACCATGATCCGTCCGAGGGAGGAAGCGCCCGCCTCGCGGCTCGACGCGCTGATCGAATCCGGCAAGCCCGGCATCACGAAGATGGTCACGATCACGGCCGGGGTCGGTTTTCTGCTCGAACTGCTCACCCGTTCGGGGGTTTCCGGGGTCGATACAGCGCACCTCGTGAAAACGGGCGTCGGGGCGATCGTGGGTACCGCCCTGGCCTCCGCGGGCGCGAATGCCCTGAATATGTGGTACGAGGCCGACGCCGACGCGAAGATGCACCGAACGCGGGGGCGTCCCATCCCTTCGGGCCGGCTGACGCGGCATCAGACGGTCAAGCTCGGGCTGTGGCTCAGTGTGGTCGGGGTGTTGCTGACGATGCTGCTGGCGGGCACCGCCGCGGCTTTGCTGTGCTTCGTCTGCGTGGTGTCGTATGTGTTTTTGTACACGCCGATGAAGACGCGGTCGGTGCTCAACACGCTGCTGGGGACCATCCCGGGCGCCCTGCCGCCGATGATCGGGGCCGCCGCCGCCTCGCCCGGGTTCGGCTATCAACGCCTGTTCAGCCCCGTCGGCTGGTCGCTGGCGGCGTTGATGATCATCTGGCAGATCCCCCACTTTCTCGCCATCGCCTGGCTGTACCGCGACGACTACGCCCGGGGCGGGCACCGCATGCTGCCGGTGGTCGATGCCTCGGGGCGGGTAACGTCCGCTGTGATCGTGAC
This sequence comes from Phycisphaerales bacterium, assembly GCA_027083355.1. GTDB lineage: Bacteria > Planctomycetota > Phycisphaerae > Phycisphaerales > UBA1924 > UBA1926. Next base: position 20,364 of record JALWOY010000019.1, read on the forward strand.
GACGGCGGTGCTGCTGATCCCCGCGACATGCCTGCCGGTTTACGCCGGCGGCGGGCTGCTGGGGCTGCCCACACTGGTCACCGCCGGGGTTACGGGGATCGTGTATCTGGCGTTGTGCCTCCGGCTCGCCCTCCGGCGTGACGACCGGACGGCGAAACAGGTTTTCATCGCGTCGATCATCCACCTGCCCGTGCTGCTCATGGTCATGGTGGCAGACGCGGCAGTGAGGGCTTTGCTGTGAGTGAATCCGTCCTCAAGGTCGAAAATGTCCAACGCCTGCACAAGACCAAGCAGGGTGAGCAAGTCGGTGTGCACGATGTCTCGTTCGCGATCAACGCGGGCGACTGGGTCACGCTGCTCGGGCCCAACGGCAGCGGCAAATCGACACTGCTCCGCTTGATCTCCAGCGCCGACTGGGCAAGACAAGGCGAGATCACCATCGTCGGCATCCGTGTTCACCCCGGCTGGACGACACGCGAGCGGCACACCGTCCGGGCCGCCCTCGGCGTCGTCTTCCAGTCGCCCTCGCTCGACCCGTTGCTGACCATCGAGGAGAATCTGCGCACGGCCGCGGCTCTGCTCGGCACGTCGGACGCCGCGGGTCGGGTGGACGAACTGATGGACCGGTTCGCGATCGCCGACCGCGCCGGTGATCGAGTCGGCACGCTGAGCGGGGGGCTGAAGCGTCGGGCCGATCTGGCGCGGGCGATGCTCGGCTCGCCCCGCCTGCTGATCCTCGACGAGCCGACCACGGGGCTGGACCCCGAGGCCCGGCTCTCGCTGCTGGACACGCTCAACGGGTTCAAGTCGCTCGATCCGGCGCCCGCGATCCTGCACAGCACGCACCTGACCGAGGAGGCCGAGCGTTCCGACCGGGTGCTGTTCATGGACCGGGGCCGGCTCGCCGCCGACGCGACCCCCGCCGAGCTGCGCGCGGGGCTGGGTGATCGCACGCTGAAGATCGAGGGGCCCGAGGCGAGGGCCTGGATCGAAGCGCACGACCTCCGGGCGTCGTTCACCGAATCGGGGCACGCGTTGTTGTCGCTGACCGAGCCGGAGCTGGAGCGGGTGATGCCCGAGCTGGGCCGGTCCGGGTTGTCGTTCTCGGTGGGCCCGCCTTCGCTCGCCGACGCGTACGCGTCGATCGTGGGCCGGGAGCTGAACGGATCGTCGGGGGGTGGAGCATGAACGCGTTTCTCATGCTGCTCAAGCGCGAGATTGTGCGCATGATCCGCCGGCCGAGCCAGCTGGTTTCGACGCTGGCGATGCCGGTGATGATCTGGGTGTTCATCGGTGCCGGGTTCGGTGGGACGATGGGCGAAGGCTCGTTCGCGGCCCACCTCGCGCCGGGGATGGCGATCCTCGTCGTGATGCTCTCGACGATCATGGTCGGGATGTCGCTGATCGAGGACCGGCACATGGGCTTCCTGCAGGGCGTGCTCGTCAGCCCCGCGCCGCGGTGGGCCGTCGCGGGCAGTAAACTGGCCGCGGCCGGTTTGCTCGGGGCGCTGCAGGGGGTCCCGCTGCTGCTGATCACCCCGCTGCTCGGGTCGGGGGGCAGCTTCGTCGGCGTGGTGCTGGCGGCGGTTGTGCTGCTCTTGACGGCGATCGCCATCGGCGGGTTCGGGCTGACGCTGGCGTGGTGGATCGATTCATCCCGGGGATATCACGGCATGATGATGGTGCTCATCATGCCGTTGTGGCTGCTCAGCGGGTCGATCTTTACCCCCGAAACCGCCGCGCGGTGGCTCGTGGTGGTCTCGAAAGTCAACCCCGTCGAATGGTGCCGCCTCAGCGCCGATGCCGCCATGGACGGCACTCTGGCGTCGTCGCCGCTCGCGCTCGGGGGGTGCGTGCTGTTCGCCGTCGCGGGGACACTCGCGGCGATCAGAACCCTCGGGGCCACGCCGCGGACATCGACGGGATGACACCCGCTATCATCAATGGACGGGTTGAGGAACCGCGGCGATGTTCTCGACGATCCTGAATGAAAAGGGGTATCGGCATGAATGAAGGCAAGGCGGACCGAATCCTCCGTGTGCTCGTCGGTGTGATCCTCGGGGTGGTGGCCTGGATGGTGCTCGGGTTGGGCGACGGCGCGATCCTCGGCATTATCGCGGGGATCGTCGCGCTCGTACTCATCCTGACGGGGCTTGTCGGGTTCTGCCCGGCGTATGCCCTGCTCGGGCTCAGGACTTGCCCGCTCTCCCCGAAGAAGAACCCGCCCGATCAGGCCGCGTCCTGAAGCGGTTCGGCCACGAGCGAAATACACGCGTTGACGAACTTCTTGAACTCGACCGGCTTGGAGAGATAACCGTCACACCCGACGGCGAAGCATCGGTCCCGGTCGGATTCGAGCACGTTCGCGGTCACAACCAGGATGGGCGTCTTCACCCCCATCGCGCGCAGTTCGGCGGTCGCCTCGTAACCGTCCATCACCGGCATCTGAATGTCCATCACGATGAGCCGGAACCCGTCGGCTTCTTTCTTTGCATGCTCGACCGCTTCGAGCCCGTTGACGGCGAAGACCGGTTCCGCCCCGATCTTGCGGAGGTAGAAATCGAAGAGGGTCCGGTTGTCCACGCTGTCCTCGACCACAAGAACACGCGTCTTGTCGAATAGCGCCCGCCCCCTGGCCTTGATCGCCGCGGTGTCGGTGGTCGGCGATGCACAGCCCGCGCCTTGTGCCGCGGCCGAATCCGAAGTGCGTTGCGGGAGGATGAACGTAAAGACACTCCCCTCGCCCACGGCCGACCGGACGCCCATCCGACCGCCCAGACGCTCGGCGAGTTGGCGGCATATCGGCAGCCCGAGCCCCAGCCCCTCGAATCGGCGACGGTACGACTCGTTTTCCTGCGTGAACGGCTCGAAGACGTGCTCCACCAGATCGTCGGGAATCCCGATCCCGGTATCGGCGACCTCGAACACCACCTCGCTCTCGAGTTCGTTGCGAGACACGCGCAGCACCACCCGCCCCCGCGGCGTGTATTTCACCGCGTTCGACACCAGATTGTCCAGGATCTGTTCGAGCATGGCCGGGTCCGTATACAGGACGCACTGTTCCATGTCTCCCAGCTCGGTGCGGAGCACGATGCCTTTGCCGAGTGCACCCGGGGTATGACGCGCGACGACCTTGTTGCAGATCGAAGCCACGGCGCACGGCATCCGCTCGACCGTGGACACATCGCGTTCGATGTCACCGAGTTCGAGGACATCGCTGATCATCGTGAGCAGATACCCGGCGTTTCGTCTGATGCCTTCGATCTGGTCCCGTTGGGTGCGTGTGAGCGAGGCCTCGCCGCTTTCGCTGAGGATGTCGGCAAAGCCGAGGATCGCGTTGATCGGGCTGCGCAACTCGTGGCTCATCTTGGCGAGGAACCGCGCTTTCACTTCGCCGGAATGTTTCGCCTGTGCGACGCTCTGTTGCAGCACGTTCTCGAGTTGATCACGGACGAACGCACCCGCGAGCATGTCGTTGACGTACCTTGGCACGATCCCGTTCAGCGCCCCGGAATCGAACGTCGGGTCGGCGGTGAAAAGAACCGCCCCGAGCACGCTGTCGTTGTGGTGAATCGGGCTGACGAACGTCCATGTGTCGGGATCGTCGGCGTTGCCGCTTTCGAGCGGCGCGATGCCGTGTTTGTCCAGCCGGGACACGGTGTGCATGAGTGCATCGTGCCCGACTCCCTCACCCGGGGAGGTCCCGTCGGGCACCGAAGCCAAGTGGACGACCTTGCCTGCGTCGAATCGGACAACCCGGAACGCGGTGTATTCCGGGAATCTGAGCATCGCCTCCATCGCTTCGCGGACCCTGTCTTCGAGCGGCCCGTCGCTGTTCAGTGCATTGAGCGCGTCCGCGTACACGCGCTGTTCCTGGGCCTCACGCTTCAGCCGGTTCTGCAAACATTCCGCTTCCCTCGCGGTCTTGATGCACTCAGCGAACGCGCCGAGCACGGCAAGCGTCTCCTCTTCGCCGCACACGATCTCGCGCATCAGCACGGCGAGTATGCCGGCGCGTCCCGTCAACGGGTCCGTGAACGAGATCCCCGCGTACGCGTCGACGCCGAACTCATTGAGTTGATGATCCTCCGGAAATCGTCGGCGGACCCCGCCCGGGATGAACAGCGAACCCTGTTCGAGTGTCACCCTGCATGGCGTGCCCGCGATGTCGTAGGCCAGTGTTTCGGGATCGCGACGATCCAGCGCCGAGAACGGCACGATGCGCCGGCCGCTTTCGTCGAGCACGCCGATCAGCGCGAATTCACAGCGCATGACTTTCGCGAGACAGCGGATCTGCTCGTCATAAAGACTGTGATGATGGGGGCGACCGGTCATCTCCTCCAACATCGGACGATCAAAAACCCGATCTTGTTCTTGTCAGGGGGGAAACGGTTACAAGGGTGAACTGCCACCGCTTCCCCCCCGGAACTCGTCACAAGTCGTCCACTTTTTCGACCTAATCGGGAGTTATGATTCTCCCGATGTCCCGAATGCCGCACACCCCACCAGTGCCACCCGAAAACGGGAGAGAAGAACCCGGTTTTCCATTTTTTCGGGTGTACCTGTTGTGCACCCCGGAACGGGTGCCACTGCTTCCGGGCCTGCCGGCTTTCGACCCGAACCGGATCAGGGTGATCGACCCGCGATCGCTCACGAGTGATCTTTTCGTCGACGCGGTGAATGCCGTGGTATCGGGCGACCCGAAACCCGTGCCCCGTTGGGCGTTGTACGACTGCGCGGAGACGACCGGGGTTGTGGTCGGGTGTCTGGATCATCGGGGTCTGCCCGTCTCGCTGCTCGCCGCGACCCCGACGACGGTGGAGGGAGAATGGCACACCTTCACGCTGCGCGCACACGACCCGGGGCTCGCGATCAGAACAGCGAGACTCATGGTCGATCTCACCCGGCCGCGGGCCGTGACGGCGGTCTCCCCTTACCGGGGAGGGAGCATCGATGTGTTCACCATGCTGGGCCGGGTAATGCTGGTCACGGCGTACACCCCGGCTCACAGCGAACCGATGTCGGCCACGATCCGCGTGCACCCGGGCGAGGAGAGGCCGACCGGCGGTGAGGTCCTGACAGTCGACACCCGCCGCGAAGAAGCACTCCGGCGGCTGCAGGATGAAATCGAATCGGGCGACCGATACGACATCGCCGCCGGTCCCGGAATCGACGGTCTGTTGAGCGTGGAGAAGACCGATGCCCCGAGCCGCGGCGACGCGTGACATGAACACCCTGCTCGAGCCGTTCCTCGTCACACGGGGCGATCCCGCGGGGCGTTACGACCTGGAACCATTCGGGCTCACGGTTTCACCGGGATTGTGCTACGAGGCAACGAGGTCGGCCACCGGAGCCGTGATCGATCGGCTCGTCAAACTCGACTCGCTCACGTTCGGGCCCGAGGGGATGCCGATGCCCCGCTGGATGTTTTACGAACTGGCGGCGTTCCCGGGCGCGATCTTTGGTTTCGGGCTCGACGCAGGAGTGTTGCCGGACGCGTCGCGCGAGCGGCTCGGGCTGGGCGACGGCGATCGGGGGCTTGTCCCCGTGTCGATGTATATCGCGATCCCGATCATGCCTCGTGTGTGGTGCGGGCACAACCTGGCCTCGCTGAAGCGTGTGCTGCCCGAGCTCGGGCTCCGTCGGCTCGCGAGCCGGACCAAGGCGTTCGCCCTGCGCTGCCTGCGGTGCGAACAGCAGATCGGCGCGACACAATGGGATTCGGACGCGCTGTTCGTTCACGCGAAGTTCGGCGTGCTCGAGCTGCTGTCCGCGTGGACGCCGGCCCATGAGTTCCCCGCCACGCTCACGTATCGGCTGGATGTCACCGAGGCGGGGCTCCGCCACGCGCTGGGCGAGGGTGGTCCGCCCACCGCCCCGCCGGCGGACTTCGAGATCGACGCGGACGACCACGCCGCGATGCGGACGCTCCAGACGCGGATCGAGGCCGGGGAGCGGTTCGCCATCACGGGAAAGCCGCGGGTCGGGGAGGGGACGAGGCGCATTCCGATCGCCCGGATCGACTGATGGCGGGGCGTTCCGCGTTCACCCCATCAGCATGAACAGCACCGCCTGCTCGGTGTGCAGCCGATTCTCGGCCTCGTCGAAAACGACCGACCGGGGCGAATCGATCACTTCGTCGGTCACCTCCTCGCCGCGATGGGCCGGCAGGCAATGCATGAAGATCGCGTCGGGCTTGGCCTTGGAGAACAACGCCTCGTCGACCCGGAACGGCGTGAAGAGTTTCGCCCGCGCCTCGGCCTCGTCTTCCTGCCCCATCGACGCCCACGTGTCCGTGTAGACCACGTCGGCCCCCGCGACCGCCTCGGCCGGGTCGTGGGTGAGCGTCACCTGTGCCCCCTCGGCCCGGGCGGCCTCGACGATGCCGGCGTCCGGCTCGTAACCCTCGGGGGTGCCGACGCGGACGGTGAGACCTGTTCTGGCGGCGAGGTTGATCAGCGAGTGCGCCACGTTGTTGCCGTCGCCGACGTACGCGAGTGTGCGCCCGTCGAGCGTGCCCTTGTGCTCGATGATGGTCATCGCGTCGGCGAGGGCCTGGCAGGGATGGAGCAGATCGGACAGCCCGTTGATGACGGGCCGACCGCTCGCGGTGAGCGCGTCGAGCTTCTCGTGCTCGAAGACGCGGGCCATGATGCCGTCACAGAACCGCCCGAGGACGCGTGCGGTGTCGCCGATCGTCTCGCCCCGCCCCAGCTGGATATCCCGGGTCGAGAGGAACAGGGCGTGGCCACCGAGGCGGAGCGTGGCGATCTCGAAGGAGACGCGCGTGCGTGTCGAGGACTTCTCGAAAATCATCCCGAGCGTCTTGCCGTCGAGCGCGTCCCGCTTGGCGAGCGGGTCCTTCTTGAACCGCGCGGCGAGGTCGAGCGCCCGGGCGACTTCGTCACGCGACCAGTCGAGCAGCGAGATCAAGTGTTTCAAGCACCCACCCCCACTTTCTGGTCGAGCTGGGCGAGCACCGTCTCCGCGAGGGTCGGGCCGCCGCCGGTGTCCTCGGTGGCGTAGCGGACGCGGAGCGCCGGTTTGTCGATGTTCAGTTTGCGCCCCAGATCGAAGGGGGTTCCGATGAGGACCACGTCGCAGTCCGTCGCCTTGATCGTGGCCTCGAGGTCCGCGATCTGCTCGGGGAAATACCCCATCGCCGGCAGCAACTTGACCATGTGCGGGTACTTTTCGTACGTCTCGGCGATCGAGCCGACGGCGTGCGGGCGCGGCTCGACAATCTCGACGGCGCCGTATTTCTCGGCCGCGACGTTGCCCGCGCCGAAGGTCATCCCGCCGTGGGTGAGCGTCGGGCCGTCCTCGATGCAGAGCACACGCTTGCCCTTGATCTGCGACGCGTCGCCGTCAACGGTTACGACGCTGTTCGTGCGCAGGATCGTGGCGTCCGGGTTCGCCTTGGCGATGTTGCCTGCGACGAGTTCGACGTCTTCGGCCGGGGCGGTGTTGACCTTGTTGATCACGACGATGTGCGCACCGCGGAGGTTGACCTCTCCGGGGAAATAGCCCAGCTCGTGTCCGGGGCGGAGCGGATCGGTGATCGTGACCCAGACGTCGGGCTTGTAGAAGGGCCAGTCGTTGTTGCCGCCATCCCAGAAGACGACGTCCGCCTCCTTGGACGCCTCGTCGAGGATCGCGCCGTAATCGACGCCGGCGTAGACGACGGTGCCCTCGTCGATGTGGGATTCGTACTCCTCGCGTTCCTCGAACGTGCACTCGTGCTTGTCGAGGTCGTCGTAGGTTTCGAAACGCTGGACGGCCTGCCTGGCCAGGTCGCCGTAGGGCATGGGGTGGCGGACGACGACGACCTTCCGCCCGCTCTCCTTGAGCGCACGGATGAGGTAGCGTGTCGTCGGGCTTTTCCCGCAGCCCGTGCGCACGGCCGTGACCGCGACGATCGGCACGGGCGATTCGATCATCGTGTCGCGGGCGCCGAGGATGCGGAAGTCGGCGCCGGCGGTGAGGGCCCGGCTGGCCAGGTGCATCACGTGGCTGTAGGGCACGTCGGAGTATGCGAAGACGACCTCGTCGATATCGTGCTCGGCGACGAGCCTTTCGAGATCCTCTTCCTTCTCGATCGGGATGCCCTCGGGATAGGCCCTGCCCGCGAGTTGCGTGGGGTATCGCCTGCCGTCGATCTTGGGGATCTGGGTGGCGGTGAAAGCGACCACTTCGTGGGTGTCGTCGCCGCGATACACGGTATTGAAGTTGTGGAAATCGCGGCCGGCGGCCCCGAGGATCAGCACGCGTCGCTTGGACATACTTGCACCTCCTGTACACAACGGTAGGCCCGGCGGGGCTCCCGCAGCACCCCGGGAGTAGGATCGAACCATGGCATACGACACAAAACACGCGGGCAAGCCCCCGCTGGTCGTGGTGGCGCTCGGCGGGCACGCGTTCATGCAGCCCGGCGAGGAAGGGACCCACGAGCAGCATATCCGCAACGCACAGCATATCTGCGAACAACTCATGACCCTCGTCGAACGCGGGTACCACCTGGTCATCACCCACGGCAACGGGCCGCAGGTCGGGTCGCTGCTCGAACGCGACGAGATGCGGGGTGATTCGCTGCCGGTCCGCCCGCTGGATGTTCTTGTCGCACAAACAGAAGGGAGCCTGGGCTACTACCTCCAGCAGGCGATGCTCAACAGCCTGCGCCGGCGTGACATCCGACGGTTCGTCGTCACGGTTGTCACGCAGGTAATCGTCGACCGCAACGACAAGGCGTTCAAGCACCCGACCAAGCCCGTCGGGCCGTTCCTGTCCGAAGAGGAAGCCCGCCGGCGCGAGCGGGAGATGGGCTGGACGGTGGTCGAGGACGCGGGCCGGGGCTGGCGCCGCGTCGTGCCGTCGCCCGTGCCGCAGAAGGTGATCCAGCGGAAAATGATCCGAGAGGCGGCGTCGAAGGGGCACATCGTCATCGCCTGCGGCGGGGGCGGGATCCCGGTCTATAAAACCGATCGGCGTGATTACGCGGGCGTCGAAGCCGTGATCGACAAGGACCGGACTTCGGGCGTGCTGGCCCGCGGGATCGACGCGGATCTGTTGATCATCCTGACCGCGGTGGACTGCGTTTACCTGCACTTCAACCAGCCCGAGCAAAGCCCGCTCGGGGCCGTCACACTCGCGGAATGCGAACGTTACATCGCCGAGGGACACTTCCCGGTCGGTTCCATGGGGCCGAAGGTGGAGGCGGTGCAGGACTTCCTGCTGCACGGCGGCTCGCGTGGGTTGATCACCAGCCCCGAGCGGCTCGAATCGGCCCTGCACGGCGAGGCGGGGACGCACTTCATCGGGAAGATCTGAGACACAGGTATCCACGACCCTCGGCCTGCCCACGCGGGGTCGCTCTGCACCGGCGTCGGTGTGATGCAGGTCGAGGGGGTTCCCTGTGTTCATCCGGGGTTTCGGTGTCGATATCGAGTTGAGCAAGGAGCAGAAGGGAGGGTGCCATGCACCGCCGAATCAAAGACATACGCCATGCGTCTCTCGCCCGTGAGCGTGATCGGCCCGAACCGGGATTCCACGCCCGGTTTGAGCAGATCGCTGTGCAGTGTCTTGTTTCGCACGCCGCGGGTATCCATCCGTGCGATGCGTACACGCGAGCCGAGAAGGCGCGTGCCCTCGAAAAGATCCGCCGGGATATCGAGCTCGTGCCGGACTGCATCGTGATCCGGCCTCATGTCGTGATGCCCAGGCGTCGGTCGGTGCGGGCCGCGTGATCGCCTTGTGACGGCTGGTGCGTTTTTGACGATGTTCACCCCCTTGCGGGCGGATGGCGTGCCAGACCATCCCCACGGGCCGGAAGCGGACGATGTTCGAATCACCCGCGGGCCTGTCCTGTATCGACCGGCCGATATCCCTTTTCAGGAAGGGCCGGGATGACCGAGAACGGACGCGCCATCAAAGAAGCAGACTTCGAGCGTTGGCTCGCGGTGCTGATGGCGCACACCCCCGATCGGCGGTCGTCAAGGGGCCCGGGCGAGCACGCCGACGCGCTGGACCGGATGCTGCGCGAGATGCGCACGGATCCGCCGCCCGAGGTGATCGTGCACGAGGCGTCCGATTCGCAGGTGATCGCGAGAATCACGCCGGACTGACCGTGTGCTGCATAACGGTTGGCGGAGAACCGGTGGGCGGGGCCGCTACGATGCGGTGCGCCGCGAGGCGTCCGGGGGCCGAGCGGTGGTGCAGCGATCGAAACTCAATCGGGGCTGGTTTCTCGGCGTGGTGGTGATCCTGCTCACGCTGGCCGGGTGGACCGTCGTCCCCATCTTCATCAAAGAATTCACCACCGACGTGGACGCCTGGACCAGCAACGGCTGGCGTTACGGGTTGGCGGCGTTGATCTGGATGCCGCTGCTGGTCTATCAACGCCGATCGGGGCGGTGGAAGCCGGGGCTGATGCGGGCGGCGGTGTTGCCCGGTGTGGTCAACGCGTGCGCACAGGTCATGTTCACGACGTCGTTCTACAAGATCGACCCGGGGCTGGTGACGTTCGGGCTGCGGTCGCAGATCCTCGCCGTCACGGTCGGGGCGGCGTTGTTGTATCCGTCGGAGCGGGCGGTGATCCGCAAGCCGATCTTCCTCGCGGGGCTGTTGTTGCTGCTCGGCGGGACACTGACGACCGTGGGCGCGGGCTACACGCTGGCGGTGCGGTCGTGCATGAAGGGCTACGGGGCGATGGAATCGTTCGCGGCGATCAGCCAGTACACGGCCGGGGCGATGATCGTGCTGATGCTGATCCTGGGCCGGGACGC
>JALWOY010000020.1 GCA_027083355.1 Phycisphaerales bacterium
CCTCTGCCCTCCCCCGACCGGCCCGCCCCCGTGCGCGGCCGAGACGCGCGGGGTCGACATCCTTTTCGAATCAACCACGCCGGCTTCCACCGGCCCGGCCCGCCCCTTACAGGAAGTTCAGCAGCGTCAGCTGCCCCGAGATCGCCGCCGTCTGAAGGCCCGCCTGCAACTGCACCTGGAGCAGCGAGAACTCCGAAGCCGCCTGCGCGAAATCGACATCCCGCAGCTTGCTCCTGACCTGCTCGTCCAGCACCTCGCGGTCCTCCTGCCTCGCCTTCTGCCGTTCGATCCGCTTCGCGTAGCCCCCGACGAGCGCACGCGTCTTCGTCACCTCGTCCAACACCGTGTCGAGATCCTCAACCGCAAGCTGCATGCCAAAGTCGTCGTTGTTCTCCAACGCCTCCTTCAGATCCATCAGGTGCGTGAATACGCTGTCCACGCGGACCTTCGCCTTGTCCGTTCCCACGAATTCGTTGTTCGTCGAATCCCAGGTCCCGTCCATCAACCCCAGCTGGATCGCCGCCAGGCTGTTATTGCGCCGCGTGATCTCCAGCGGACCACCCGAACCGGCGGTGATCGAAGCGGCCTGCGTCAGCACGATCCCGTTGGTCGTCTCCCCGATCGACACATCCAGGTCGCTCGTGTCTCGGCCCGCCGCCGTCAACGCCGCGTCGATCTGGCTCTCCATCACCGAGACCACGTTCCCGATCGTCGTCATGTCGTCCGGCGAAAGATCGATCTCGATATCCAGCGGCGTCCCCGACGCGTCGTCCACAGTGATCACGAAATCGACGTTGTAGTGGTCGTCGCTGTTGCCCGACACCACGTCCACACCTCGACCGAAGTTCATGTCCGAGATCCGGGTTTCGGACGAGAACGTCCTGATCCCCAGCAGCGCCGCGGTGTTGTTGTTCCCCTCGACCTCCGAGATCGACATCGCACGCGAAGACCCGCCCGCGACCTCGTTGATCACGTCGATCCCGTCCCCGTCCTCGTTGATCCGGACCCGAACCCCCAGCCCCGCGGACTCGATCAGACTCTTGATATCTCCGATCGTCTCCGCACCCGAGAGATCGACCTCGGCGCTCCGGCCGTTGTTGCTGATCAGGATCGACCCCAGCGATGAACCGACCGCTCCCAACTGGTCCACCGGTGTCGTCATCGTCACCTTGGGCGAGAGATCCGCGCCCGCGGCCCGGGTCGGCCCGAACGTCGCGCTCGTCGACGTCACCAGACCCAGGTCCTGCGCCACAACCCCGCCCGACACGTCGGAAAACACCAGGTCGCCGAAAGGCGAGTCGATCGCGATCGACGTCCCCGAGATCGTCACGCCCCCCGAGCCGAGAACATCCACCCCGTTGGCGTCTTCATACGCCAGCAGCGACGCCTCGATCGCGTCGATGACGTCCCCGATCGTGTCGGCGTCGGACAGATCAACCGTCTGCGTCTCGCCCCCGTCGAAGGTGTATTCGATCGTTCCGCTCGTGATGCCAAGACGCCGACCACCCCGCAGGTCTTCCAGCCTTGTGTCCGCCGTCAGCTGCGGCTGCAGATCCACCTTCCCCAGCACCACGCCCGGGACGCCGTTGACCGCCTTGGGCGAGCGCACGGTGATGGGCACCTGCCCGATCCCGCGTGTGTCGGGCCTCAGCCCCTCGCTGCCCGTCCCGAACAGGTACGACCCGAGGAACTCCGTCACGGGTTGCCGCCCCGGCGTCGTCCCGCCGAAGACGTACCCCGCCACACCCTTGCGGTTGACGACCCCGTACATCGAATCGATCAGCGTGTTGATCACGATCGCCTGCGAGGCGCGCTCGTCCGCGTCGGCACCCTCGCTGATCTGCGTCAGCCCGATGCTCTTGGCCTGCTGGAGAAGGTCCGTCACCTCCGCCAGCCCCGAGTCCAGCGCATCGACCTGGGATTGCGCGAACTGGAGATTTTTGCGCGTCTGCGCAGAACGTTCGAGGCGGTCGTCCAGCGTGCTCACCGCCGCGGCCCGCACGATGTCGTCGCTCGGCCGCAGCAGCGACAGGCCCGTCGACAGACGCCGCGACGAATCGAACAGCGACAGGTTCGTGCGCGCGATGTTGTTGATCCCGATCCTGCTCAGCAGCAGGTTCGGCGCCCTGGCGATATTCCCCGAGATGAACGCCATCGCGTGCCCCTTCAGATAATCGCGATCAGGGTTTGCAGCAGCTGGTCGGCGGTTGAGATCACTTTCGCCGCCCCCTGGAACTGCCGCTGGAAATTCAGCAGATTGATCGATTCCTCGTCCACGCTCACCCCGCTGATCGCCGCCCGCTGCGCTTCGAGGCTCTCGCGGACGATGCTCCCCGCGTCGGCGTTCGTCTTGGCGATCGACGCCCGCGACGCCACGGATTGCACCGAATCGGACCAGTGCTCGGCCATCGAAACACCGCCCAGCGCGTCCAGGGCCTCGTCACGCAACGCCGAGACCCACAACGCCGTCCCGTTCTCGATCAGCTCGCCGTCCTCGAACCGCCCGATCATCATCCCCGAGGGGTCGTCGAGCAGGCTCTGCCGCACGGCGATGTCCGTCGCGTTCTTGCCCGTGAACAGCGTGTTGATGCCCAGTGTCGCAAGCACACCGCTCGAATCATCGGAGAAACTGAACTCGAACCCCGTGTCGGCGGTGAGCACGATCTTCCCCGCGGCGTTGAACGACGCGTTCAGCCCGTCGACCGCGTCGAGCGCATCGACGATGTCCTGCGCGGTCGTGTCGTCGTCGGTGCCCGCGGTCCCGTCGTTTTTGAGCCCGTCGAGGTCCACGTCGATGCGCACCCGCTCGCTCGCCCCGGACGCCGGGTTGCGGATATCGACGAAAAACCCCCCGTTGCTCGGCGCGAACGGCAGCCCCGACAGCGTCGTGTTGAGCGCGCTGTTCAGCGCCACGTCTTGGTCGTCGCTCGCGATCGCCAGCTCCCCCGTCACGCCCGTCAGCCCCGAGAGATTCGTCCCCGTGCTGTGCAGCTTGTTGATCTCGAAGATCAGCTGGCTCGTCAGCGTGTCGAGCCGGTCCACCGTCGCGTCGATATTGCTGTCCCGCGCCTCGAGCAGACCCCCGATGGAACCGGAAGTCACGTCCAGCGGCGTGCCGTCGCTGCCCATCGTCACGAGGGTCGTCAGCGTCTCCCCGTCGCTCTCGCGCGTCACCTGCACACCCCGGCTCTCCGTGCCCATCACCACCGGGATCGACCCCACCAGCACGTCCACCGAACCGCTCTCCTGCTCGACCACACTGATATCCATCAGCGACGCCAGCTCGTCCAGGGCCGAACCGCGCCGGTCACGAAGCTCGTTGGCCGTCGCGCCCCCCGCCTCGGCCGAGGCGATCTGGCCGTTGAGCGTCGCCACCTCGCTCAGCAGCGTGTCGGCTCGTTGCACGCGCACATCGATCTGGTTCTCGATCTGATCACGGATCGAGGTCATGTCCGACCGGAGGTTCCGCACGAACTGGGCCAGCTGGTCCGCCTGCTGCACGACCACCGACTGCGACGAGATCAGGTTCGTCGCCTCGGACCAGGTGTCGAAAAACGTCCCGAACTCGCTCGAGAGGTCGTTGCCGCTCAGCTCGCCCAGCACTGACTCCAGCTGGTTCATGATGTCCGAGAGCGTCGACGAAGCGGCCTCGTCCGAGATCCCCGCCCGCAGCCGCGCCTGCAGCGCATCGTCGATCTGACGCTGCACCGCGTCGATCCCCACGCCCCGACCCAGCGAATACGACCCCATCACCTGCCCGCGAGAAGGCGACAGGAACAGCTTCTGCCGCGTGAAACCGGGCGTCGCCGCGTTGGCCATGTTGTTGCCCGCGACCTGGATCCCGACCTGGCTCGAAACCAGCGCCGTCCGCCCGATCTGCATCGCCGTGAACAGTCCCATCCGACGCCCCCGTCCGCTACAGGCTCATGTCCAGACCAGAAACCACCGAAGACCGGCTCTCCACCTTCGCCCCGGGCCCGTATGTCCCCGCGTGGCTCAGACGCTGCGACACCTGACGCATCAGGCCGTTGATGTGCGCACTGAGAGATTCGCTCGCCTCGCGGACCGTCGATTGCAGCGTCCGAGATCGGCTCGACAACGCCCGCAGATACGCCGCCGACTCCGCCAGCCGCGGCCCCTCGGGCGGGCTCAGCATCCCCGCCAGCGCCGTCACCGTCACGCCCCCGGGCCACTCGTCGAGGATCTCCCGGCACGACCGGTCGAGCGTCGCGATCCGTTCGAGCACTTCCCGCTCCTCCCGCACAACGTCACCCAGCGCCCGCGCGTTCGCCGACGAGATCGCCGCGCGGTGTTTCTCCAGCACCCGGATCAGCCGCTCGTGCGCCGTGATCAGCTCCAGAAGCATCGGCTCGATCCGCACCGCGAGGGTGCGCGCCGCGTCGGTGTTCATCCGTGACTCTGCCTGCATGGTTCGACCTCCTGTCGAGCGATGGGCGAACGTCATCCCGTCGTGGTCCCGGGCCGGGCGTCCGACGCCCGCGCCCCGTCAGTTGTCGGTTCCCTCCGAAGATCGGACACCAGCCGGTCCACGATCGGCCAGCGCGTCGACCGCACGAGATCCATCGCACGCTGCGCATCGATCAGCGATGCGAACTGTTTCTCGGCGCTGCCCGGGCCCAGCGGCGGGGGAAGATGGTTCGATTCTCGAGCGATCGCCAGCGCCGGCTCGATGAACGCCTTGGCCACGAACTGCTCGGCAGCCTCCCGCGTCTCGTCCCCGCCGCTGGCGCGGGGCACGCCCCTCTCGCCGATGCCCAGGATCGACGCAAAGTCTTCCCGCGGATCATGCCGGCGTGCGTCGAGACCCGAGCCGGACATCAGCCCCGTCGGCGTTCCGAGTTGGCCGAGACCGCCGATCATGCTCATCCCTCCGACCCGTCGATGATCAACTTCGCGTGCAGCGAACCGGACCGGTGCAGATCACGCAGCATCTGGATCTGCTTGCTCGGGTCCACGTCGAGACGCTTGAACGCCGCCAGCAGGTCGTCCAGCCGGGCCATCTCGGTCTGGCTTGTCGACGTCCCCACCGGCGCCCACCGATCGGTCTGCACCAGCGGCTGCTGCGGTGTCGGCACCGGCGGCGGCAGGGTCGTCGTCAAGACCAGATCATCCCGCGTGATCACCGCCGGGCTGATCTGCACGTTCCCTGTCACCACGATCGAACCCGTCTTCGTGTTCGCGATCACCATCGCCGGCAACCCGAACTGCCTCGGGTCCAGCAGCGTCTGCATCACGTCCGAGATGAACGCCGCCTCGTTCTCTTTTTCCTCGGGGGGCACGACGACACGCACCGTGCGCTCGTCGATCACCCGCGCGATCCGCTCCACGCTCGGGTTCGTGTCCAGGTGGTACGTGTCGTTGATCTGGCTCGCGATGTAGTTCGCCGAGGTCCAGCCCGCGTACCAGTTCTCCAGGATCAGCTCGAACACACCCTCGACCGGGGGCGTCGTCTGGATCCCCCGGACCATGCGCACGCCGCGGGGGATGACACCGGTCGTCGGGTTCTTCTCGTCCTCGATCGTCACCACGCCCTGCGCGAAGCCGAACACCCGCCCGCCGGGCCGGGGCTCTGTCAGCGGGGCGATATACAGCTCGCCACCCTTGAGGCTCGTCGCGCTGTTGATCACGCTCACGCGCGCATCGAACGTGTCGTCCGGCTTGGCGCCCTCACGCGGGATCACGCACGTCACCATCACGAGCGCCGCGGATTTCGCGTTGGCCAACTCGGCCAGACTCGCCACGGGCATCTCGTTGCGACGCAGCAGCTCGGCCAGCGGGCGGATCGTCGCCATCTCCTTGCCACCGTCGCCCGTCCCGTTCAGACCCACGACCAGCCCGATCCCCTGCAGGACCGACTCGCCCTGGCCCCGGATGCGGACAAAGTCCCGCACGGTCGCGGCCCGCGCCACACCCGCCGAAAGCGCCACCAGACAGATCAGGATCATCCGGACGAGTTTCATCGCTGAACCAGTCGCAAGCCGCGTGCCATTGAGCAGAACGACAACTCAGAAGTTGAACAGCGTGTCGAGCACCCGTGTCAGCAGCCCCTTCTCGGCGCTCTTGCGCAGCTCGCCCTCGTGCTGAACATCGATGCGCAGGTCCGCCAGCTGACCCGAAAGCACCGTGTTCGCGTCGGTGATGTCCTCCTGCCGCGCCAGACCCGACAGCACCAGCAGCTTCTTTTCTCCGTCCATCACGATCGACTTCTTCGCCTGCAACACCAGGTTGCCGTTGGGTTTGACGTCGATCACCTCGGCCGCGATCTGCGCCGAGAGCTTGTCGTTGCGGTCGTACTGTCCGTCGCCCTTGAATTCGTGCTTCGTTTTCAGGTCCAGCAGACCCAGCGAGCTGATGTCCCCGCCCCGCAGCCGCAACTGGAGCAGCTGCATCGGGTCGAGCAGCGAAGTCAGCGTGTCCTTGTTCTTGACCTCTTTCGTCGTGTCGAGTGACTGATCGCTGCTCGCCTTGGATGTCTCGTTGATGATCACCGTGATCAGGTCGTGCACCCGGAACACCCGCGGCTCGGGCGGCTCCACCAGATACATGCTTGTCGCACGCAGCTCCTGCCGGGTGCCCACCTGCGCCGGTGTGTCCACCAGCTGCTGGAACAGGCTCTGCGCGCGCACCGGGCCGCACAACACCATGACGATCAACAAGGCCCGTTTCATCGGGAACCCTCCCCGCGTTCCGGGTGCACCCCGTCCCGCTCAGCAGTCGGCACAACCATCACCGCACGGCCCCGCCCGCTCATCCGGGCTGTCACTTTCTCCTTCGAGGACAGCAGCTCGAAGCGGATCACGTCCCCCGCATGCCCCGGTTCCAGCGCACGGGCCGCGCACCGGAGCATCACCGCGCCCGCGACGCAATCCAGCGAGACGATCTCGCCGCGGCGGACGATCAGCGGGGGCTCGACGTCCCCCGTCTCGATCACAGCGCCGGCTTCGAGCCGACGCGACGTCACCTTCCCGATCACCTCGCCCGCCGGTGACACCCCCGGCTCAAGCCACATTGACCGCCGGGTCGTGTTCTTCTCGCTCAGTACCGTTCCTCGGCGTATCGCCGACGAAACCACCCAGACCGTGCGACGCACGCGGATATCGGGACGGACCGTTTCCGTGCGCACGATCCGATCTCCCTCGTACACCGTGACCGTCAGCGGTAAACGCGACGACCGCCCGAGCGGCTGGATGTGCACGGTCCGACCCGCCACCGGCTCGTCGAGGAACGCGCCCTTGCGATCGGGCCAGCGGACGCGGAGATCCTCGGGCCCAACCTTCAGGATGTCGATCAGGACTTCGCGCGCCAGCGCACGGATGCTGCCGGGGAGAACCCGCTGCTCCGGACGGGCAGCCCCCTTCTTCTGGTGTGTGGTTTCCCGCGCCCCCGGCTCCGGTCGAGAGGGGGGCGGGGGCGAGATCAGAGCGGTCGAGCCCCGCAGGCCGAGCATCGCCCAGTTCACCCCGGGCGCGGACTTCAGCCGCTGACGGATGAACGGCAGCCCGAGTCGGCGGGTGCCGGGTGTGCCGCCGCGGGGCAGTTCGTCGATGTCGTCGACGAGAACGAACGGGGCCAGCGCCTCGGCCCGCGGACCTTCCAGGTCGGCGATGTCCGAAAGCCGGACCGCCGCCCCGGGTTCGATCACGGCCGACCGATGCAGCGTGATCGTGTCCGCCCGGGCGCCCCCCTGCAACAGGGCAAACAGAAGAAGGATGGCCGAGACGCGTCGGATCACGGTTCACCTCGCATCAACGGCGGAGTTGCCCGATGGTCTGGAGCGCCTCGTCGGCGGCCCGGATCGTCTGGCTGTTCAGCTCGAACGACCGCTGCGTGCGGATCAGCGAGATCAGTTCCCGCGTCGGGTCGACATTCGAGGCCTCGAGAAGCCCCTGATGGATCCGCCCGCGGGAATCAACACCCGGCTCCCCCGTAATCGGGGGGCCGGAGGCGGCGGACTCGACGAACAGGTTCTCGCCGACCTGCCGCAGTCCGGCCGGGTTAATAAAGGTTGCGGTCTCGATCTGCCCGACCTCTTCGAGATCGGTCTGGCCCGGACGGAGCACGAACACGCGTCCGTTGGCGTCGACTTCGATCTGGAGCACGTCGCTGTCGAGGGTGATGGTGGGGCTGAGGCGTCGGCCCTGGTCGTTGGCCAGAACGATCTCGCCGTCGGCGTTGAGGGTGAAATTGCCGGCCCGGGTATAGGCGGTACCGTTTCCAAGTTCAGTGTTGACAGAGACTTGGAAGAATCCTTCGCCCTCGATCATCAGATCGAGCGGGTTATCGGTCGAGATGGGCGAGCCTTGCGAAAACTGGACCTGCGTGCCCGAAACCTTGACGCCAAGCCCGACATAGAGGCCGGTCGGCCGCTGGTCGCCGTTGGCGTTTTCGACGCCGGGCTGGGCACGCTCGACATAGAGCAGGTCCTGGAAATTGGCCCGGCTGGCCTTGAACCCGGTGGTGTTGGCGTTGGCGAGGTTGTTGGCGATGACATCGAGGCGTGTGTTGAGGGCGTTGAGGCCGCTGGCGGCGGATTGAAGAGCGATGATGGCCATGAATCGTTCTCCCTTATCCGATGCGTGCGAACGTGTTGATCGCGCGTTCCATCATCCGGTTCTGGTACGCGATGATGCCGAAGTTGACACCGACAGACTTGGCGGCGGCCTGCACGCCCATCATGGCGTTGATCGCGTTGACGGCCGACCCTTCGAGCATGCCCTGGCGGATCTCCCCTGTTGCGGGGACCGCCTGGCCGAGTGCGCCTGAGCTCAGGGTGAACATGCCGTCCCCGACACGGGTGAGCAGGTCGCGGTTCTTGACATCACTGATCCGGATCCGTCCGACTTTCTCGCCGCCCTGACGGATCGTGCCGTCGGCATCGATCGAGGCGGACAGCGATCGGTCGAGGATGATCGGCGAGTTTGACGCGCTCATCACGGGCAGCCCGGTGGTGGCGTTGACGAGCCGGCCCGAGGCGTCGAGCGTGAATCGGCCGTCGCGGGTGAGCCGGAGTTCGGAGGTGCCCCCGTCGTCGAGTGTCCTCAGGACGAAGAACCCCTGCCCCTCGATGGCGAGATCGAAGGGGTTCCCGGTTTGGGTGAGCGGGCCTTGGGCGAAGTCGACTGCGTTGGGGGCCATGTGGGCGCCGGCGCCGAGCTTTTCGAGCAGTTCGTTCGAGGGCATGAAATCCAGCCCGTCCTCGACGCGGGCGGTGTCGCGTTGTCTCGTGTAGGCGAAGTCGGGTTTGAAACCGGTTGTGTTGAGGTTAGCGAGGTTGTTGGAAAGGACGTCGGTCCGGTACAGGGCGGTGAGGGCGCCGGATGCCGCGAGCTGGATGCCGTAGTACATGGTCCACCCCTGCGCGCACGAACACCGTCACCGTGGGGGGCCGTCCGTGGCCACGCCCGTGACATCGGTGCACTCCGGCATCCGTGCCGCTGATCTCCCGCCGACCGGTCGAGCCGGTGCGGCGAGGATTCATTCACAAACAGCGTGCCAGAAAGCAGCGGCCCGGTGATCGAGGATGGTGGGGCATCCGGGCTTGTTGTTGTGTGGTATGACGGATGGGCGAGACGGAAGGGGGAGATACGGCGGGATACCCGAACCACAAGAAGATGAAGAAAAAACAGGCGGGATGCCTGTCTCTTTTCGTCCTTCATCCCTGGTCGGACGGTGTGGGCAAGAGAGCGAGAAGAGACGTGAAGCCCCTCACCCCGGCACTCTCCCCGCGGGCGGGGAGAAAGGGGAAAAAACCCGGCTCTGTTTTGCAGTTCGTGCCTCAGTTCAGGCCGCAGGTCCCGCCGGGGTTGCAGCAGCATCCGCCGCCCGGGTGCGGGGCGGAAGAGGTGCCGCGTGCGGTGTCGGATTTGGCCGCGAAGGTGGAGAGTTTGCGCTTGAAGACGCGGCCTTTGCGCTCGGGGTCCTCGACCGGGTCGTCGGCTTTGCTCATGGGGCGGATCAGTTCGATGACGTCGCCGGTTTCCTCGCAGATGTATTCATACAAGGGCATACCGCACCTCCGTGCGGGATTGTATGGCGGTGGGGGCGGGGATTTGCGGGCCGAATCCGCGGGAAGGGGATTCAGCCGAGGTCGGCGGCGATGGCGTTGGCGACGTTGTTGGCGTCGATGAGGCTGTTCTCGACCGCGGGCAGTGCCCAGTTGTCCTGGTTGACGAAATAGACCTTCCCCTCGAACGGGCGGAGCAGGATCTCCGGTGTGCCGGCGGCGATGAAGCCGACGTTCGAGATGGGGACGGCGTGGCCCCAGCGGCTGAAGCGGATCTCGCGGACGGCGGACTCGGGCAGGTTCAGCAACTCGAGCGTGGATCGGAGCTGCGGGGCGATCTTGGTGCCGAAGGTGAGGATGGGGTCGTGGAGGACGAGGTCGAAGCGGGCCGTGTCGTATGGGAGGGGCCAGAAGAGCGTCAGGATGCTGGGCCTGCGGGGGAGGGCATGGGCGTTGGGCCCGGGTGCGTATGAGCCGTCGGAGACATCGGTGTAGCGCCAGAAACTGGCGGCGTCGCCGGCGTTGGTGGGGAAGGCGGCCGGGTCGTTGAGCAGGAAGATGTCGTAGAAATTGATCGGCGAGGGGTGATCGATCACGACATTGGCGACGACATAGGGCCTGGTCTGGAGGAAGGTCGCCTCGTATTTCTGTTCGTCGCGTTCGCGGAGCTCATGGATGACCTGTCGGCAGACGTGTTTGGGGCAGGCCATGATGACCCGCCGGGCGAGCAGAGCGCGGAACTCGCCCTCGGGGTTTTTCCATGTGACGTGTGCCATGCCGTCGGGGCGGATACGGACATCGACCACCGGGCACCCGCCGCGGAGGTGGGGGGCGTGGTCGGGGTCGGACTGATCGAGGGTTCTGAGTTTCCGCCAGAGCGCGTCGGCGATCCAGGCGTTGCCGCCGGGGAAGATCCAGCGTCCGTATTCCTCGGCGGCGAGGAAGTTCCACCCCGCGGCCGCGGAGATTTCTTCCCAGCCGGCGACGAATGAGGAGTAGCAATAGGCCTGGATGGCGGCGCGGAGCGGGGCGGGGATGGGCAGGCCGACCTCCTGCTCGATGTGCTGTTTGAAGCTGAGCAGGTCGAGGTCGCGTTCCCACTGGTTGGCGAACGGGACGTCGGGGTATGTGTCCTCGGCCATGCGGATAACGAGCTGGCGGTAGGCTTCGTATGCGGGGATGTCTTCCGGGGGGACGCCCATCCCGGCCCAGATGTCGGGGTTGATTTTGCCGTTGATCTCGACGGGGGCGGGCTCGTCGTCGACATGGACGACATCGGGCAGGCCGAGGTCTCGGTAAATGGAATCGAGGAACGTGCCGGGGTCGGGGGAGATGACGTAGGCGGACCCGAGGGTGTATTCGGCGCCGTGGATCACCCCGCCTCGGGCGTTTCCGCCGAAGCGGGGGTTGACCTCGAAGACGACGGGGTTGTACTGCCTGAGGAGGTGCGCGGCGGTCATGCCGGAGAGGCCGCCCCCGGCGACGACGACGTCGACCGTCTCGGTGGGTTCGGGCGGAACGCCTCCGGGGAAATCGTTCTGGGAGGTGTGAAACGGGAAGTCCAGCCCGTTGTTGTAGTCGTCGCCCTCGAACCACGAGCGGACGGGGAAGCCCTCGATGATCCTTGGTTTGGGGTCGAACGCCGTGGCGGCGAGGGGGCGTGAAGACTTGAGCGGTGCGTCCTGGAGGCGTGGGGCGCCGCCGGCGCCTTGGAATGGGCATCGTTGTCCTCCGCCGCCGGCCTTGGCGAGCCCGCCGATCGAGCCGAGTGTGAAGAGACCCAAACCGCCGCGGAGCACCTGTCTTCTTGTGTGCATGTTGAATGTCCTGTCAAAGTGGATATCGCCATCTTCCAGATATCTGCGGTGTTGTCAAGGAACAACTGCGGAGCACGGTGTGTTCGCACGCGGTATCGTGTCCGTGGTTCCGGGTGGATCTGAAAAAACAAGACGAGGAGACGTTGCGTGAAGAGCCGATCCTGTTTGCTGTGTGTCGTTGTCGTGTTTGCCGGCTGGTTGTCTGGTTGTTCGACGAAGGGGGACGGGCATCTGCATTACGGCCCGATCGACGAGAGTGCACGCCGCCCCGCCGGGCTGACGGGGGAGAACCTGTTCATGCCGATGGACCTTGCCACCCCGACCGATCGGCGGCTGGGGTCCGGGGCGCCCGGGCCGGCGTACTGGCAGCAGCGTGTCGACTACGACATCGACTGCCGGGTGGACACCGAGAACGACGCGATCAGCGCTTCCGAGCGGATCACGTATCACAACAACAGCCCGCATCGGCTGGATTACATGTGGGTGCAGCTCGAGCAGAACCTGTTCAACCCGGAGAGCCTCGGCGCGAAGTCGCACGCGCCCGGGGGCATCCTGCACGGGCGGCTGACGTTCGAGGGCGGGGATCACGTCGAGTCCATCACCGCGGGCGGGCGTGATCTGGAGTACCACGTCTACGACACGCTGGCGCGGGTGGAGCTGCCGGAGCCGATCGAGCCGGGCGGGACGTTCGAGTTTGAGATCGCGTGGGGTTTCGAGATCCCGCCGTACTACCGGCGGATGGGGGTCGAGGAGGTCGAGGACGGGAAAATCTTCGAGCTGGCGCAGTGGTTCCCGCAGGTGTGCAATTATGACGACGTGCACGGGTGGAACACGCTGCCGTACCTGGGGCGGGGTGAGTTCTATACCAACTACGGGACGTACAACGTGAACATCACGGTGCCGGCGACCTACACCGTGACGGCGACGGGGCTGCTGCAGAATGAATCCGAGGTGCTGACGCCGACGGTCCGCGATCGGCTCGCCGAGGCGATGGCGAGCGACGAGCCGGTGTGGATCGTCTCGCCGGACGAGGTGGGCGACGCGTCGCTGCGTCCGCGGACCGACGGCGAGATGACGTGGCGGTTCAGGGCGGAGGACGTGCGCACGTTCGCGTTCGCCGCGAGCGATGCGTTCCAGTGGGATGCGTGCAAGGCGGACGTGACGGACCGGGACGGCTCCGTGCGCGCGGTGCGTGTGCAATCGCTGTATCCGAAGGAGGCCGAGGCGTGGTCGGCGGACCACGAGGACGGCGGCAGCACGCGGACAGTGAAGCACTCGATCGAGTTCTACAGCGACTTTGTCTATCCCTACCCGTACCCGGTGATGACGAACGTGAACGGGCCGGAGGACGGGATGGAATATCCGATGATCGTCTACTGCGCGGGTCGGAAGAACGTTCGCGGGATGCAGGGTGTGACGGACCACGAGGTGGGGCATTCGTGGTTCCCGATGATCGTCAACACCGACGAACGTCGGCATGTGTGGATGGACGAGGGGTTCAACACGTTCATCAACATCTATTCGAGGGCGGATCTGTACGGCAAGCCGATCGACTTCGAGCGGCACAAGAGGCAGACGATCGAGGTGGCGCGGTCGAAGAACCGCCAGCCGATCGCGCTGCCGCCGGACCGGATGTGGAACCGGTGGGTGGGCAACCTGGGCTACCGCAAAACGGCGATGGGGCTGGTGCTGCTGCGCGAGCTGGTACTCGGGCACGAGCGGTTCGACACGGCGTTCGGCGAGTATGTCGAACGGTGGGTGTTCAAGAGCCCGCAGCCGGACGATTTTTTCAGGAGCATGGAAGACTCGGCCGGGATGGATCTGGGGTGGTTCTGGAAGGAATGGTTCTACGGCACGGGTGGCGTTGATTTTGCAGTGACGGACGCGCGGCTGGCCGAGGACGGTGAGAGCGGGTATGTGACTTTGAAGAACCTTGGCGAGGTCGTGTTGCCGGTGCCGTACCGGGTGACGTACGCGGACGGGACGACAGAGGACCACCGGCTGCCGGTCGAGGCGTGGGCGTCGGTGAACACTTGGCGCGCGGTGTTCGACGCGAAGGGGCGGGAGATCGCGAAAGTCGAGATCGACCCGGAGGGGCTGATCCCGGATATGAACCTTCGCAACAACGTGTGGAAGCGGTAGTGTCGCATGCCGGGGTTGGGTCCGGGGGTTGTTGTGCGGGGTGATCAAGTGGAGAAAAACACGGGAGATGCCCATCCCACCGAGGTGATGAAGGGGGCGGAGAGACTGGCTGGAAGCCCGTTCCACCGAGGTGGAGTAGAAACACGGGAATTTTTCGGAATCCGCAACACCGGGCTTGCGCCCGGTGCTCGTTCACGGGGCTGGTGTTTTCGATCAGTTGCCGGGTGTTGCGTCCCGTTCAGAACGGCGCGGGCTGCTCGAACTTGACCCATTCGCCCGTGTAGGGGTGCCAGAAACCCAGCCGCTCGGCGTGCAGGAGCAGGCGGGGGGCGAGCGTTTCGTCGCCGTAAAGACGGTCGCCGATGATGGGCATACCCAGTCCGCCCCTGTCGGCGGGGTGGGCGGCGTGGATGCGGAGCTGGTGGGTGCGGCCGGTGTGGGGGCGGAACTCGATCCGCGTCGCCTCGATCTGGCGGCCGTCGGGGGTGGTCCAGGTTTCGGGGCCGCGGTCGATCCAGTCGGTCCGGCCGAGCCGGCCGTTCTCTTCGTCGACCTTCTGGAGCGGTCGGTTGGCCCAGTCGACGCAGGTGGGAAGCTCGATCCGTCCCCGGCGTTCGTCGAAGCCGGGGGTTTCGTTGGGCAGGGGGGTGTCCGGCAGGCGGCCCTCGAGGAGTGCGGTGTACCACTTGCGGACGCGGCGTTTCTCGAACTGGCCCGAGAGTTTGCGGTGCGTTTCGGCGTCGAGGCCCATCACGAGCAGGCCCGAGGTGTCCATGTCGAGGCGGTGGCAGGTGAGCGAACCCGTGGCGTGGGGGTAACGCCGCTGGACCCGGACGCGGGCGCAGTCCTGTTTGTCCTCGCCCCGGCCCGGGACGGAGAGCATGCCCGCGGGCTTGCTGATCACGACGAAGTGCTCCTCCTCGTGGATCACCGTAATATCGAGGCCGGGGGTAGGCGGGGTATGGATTCTCTTTGGTTCGGTCACGGGCGGAGGGTATGGTCGTCGGGTCTTCGGGGTGTGTCGGGCTGGCGGGGCGGCGTGCGGCGCACTATGGTTGTCGATGAAAAAGACGATCTTCTCCGTTGCCCTGATGTTCGTCGTCCCGGTGTCGGTGGCGCAGCACCACCACCCCGGTTCTGCTGATCCGTCCCGCGGAGCCGCCCATGAGCCGCTGGACTGGCGTTCGCTCGAATCGGGCGTGCTGAGTGACTATGTGCAGTTGACGAGCCGATCGGATTTTTTGAAGGCGGGCGAGGCGTATTTCAGCCCGGACTCGAACTGGATCATCTTCCAGGCGACGCCGGTGCCGCCCGAGGGGGAGTCCCCCGAGCCGAACTACGAGATGTACGCCGCTCCGCTCGAGCGTGATGCGAGCGGGCGTGTGACGGGCGCGGGCAAGGTGATCCAGCTCTCGAAGACGGGGTCGGCGAACACCTGCGGGTGGTGGCACCCGACGGAGCCGGGGCGTTTGCTGTTCAGCTCGACGATCGAGCCGCCCAAGGAGGAGAACCAGCCGGGGTATCAGCGTGGTACGAGCCGGTACCGGTGGTCGTTCCCGGTCGAGATGGACATCGTGACGACGACGATCAAGGGCGGGGCGGCCGCGCCGGCGGTGCCGATCTTCACTCGGTTCGGGTACGACGCCGAGAGCAGCTGGAGCCCGGATGGTCGGCACATTCTGTATGCCCATGTGGACATGGACAAGTCGAAGAAACTGGGCCGGCCCGACGCGGACCTGTGGGTGTACGACACCAAGACGGGGCTGCACACGGCGATCGTCACCGCGGATGGGTACGACGGCGGCCCGTTCTTCAGCCCGGACGGTAAATGGATCACATACCGCTCGGACCGCCGGGGCGACAACCTGCTGCAGTTGTTCATCGCGGAGTTGGATTACGACGACTCGGGCCGGATCGTGGGCATCAAGCGTGAGGTGCAGCTGACGGACGATCAGAACGTGAACTGGGCACCGTTCTGGCATCCGTCTGGGCGGTACCTGATCTTCGCGAGCAGCCGGGTGAGCCACCGGAATTTCGAGGTCTTCGCGATCCCGGCTCTGGACGAGCACGGCGAGCCGGTCACGGGGCGCGAGCCGATCCGCATCACGCAGGCGGACGGGTTCGACGGGCTACCGGTGTTCAACGCGGACGGCACGATGATGATGTGGACGACCCAGCGCGGGCCGAAGGTCGAGGGTGAGGACCACCCGAGCAGCCAGATCTGGCTGGCGACATTCAACAGCGCGATGAACACGACTTTCGCCAACGGGAACTGAGCGGGGGGGCGCCGCCGATGGCCGAGCCGGACGATTTCGGGGTCAACCCGGTGGACACCCTCGCGCACGTGGGCGACCCGACACCGGCGCGGGAGCACTCGGTGTTCTGGTCGCACTGGATGTCGGCGTTGGAAGGTGACGCGCCCTCGCTCGTCGAGCGGCACGATGGCGGCACGGGCGTCGCGCAGATCGACCCCACCGACGAAACCTGCACACACGCGTTCGAGAGCCTCGGCGGTGTGCGCATCGGGGCGAGGCTGCAGCTGCCGCCCGGCGATACGCCGATCCGGGTGGGGCTGGTGAGCACGCACGGCTACGCGGTGAGCAAGCCGATCGAGGCGCGGGACCCGCTCTTTGCCCCGGCCGCCGAGCGGGGCGTGGCGGTGCTGAACATCCGCATCCGGGGCTTTGCCGGCAGCCGACTCGACACGGGCGATCTCCAGACGCCGGACGCGGACGGCCTGGGCTGGATCACGCGCGGGCTGGATCACGAGAGCGACGATGTCGCGTCGGCGATGCACTGGGTGTACCCGCAGGCCGTGGCGGATCTGTTTCAGGCGTGCCGGGCGTTGCGGCGTTGGTTGACGGGCCGCGGTGCCGGGGGTGTTCCGCTCTTTCTGCACGGCGAGAGTTTCGGCGGGGGGCTGGCGGTGCCCGCGGCGGCGAAGCTCGAGGGCCGGGGGTTCGATCGCGCGCGCATCGATCGGCTCGTGCTGGCGTTGCCGACGATGGGTGACTGGCCCTGGCGGCACGCCCACCCGGTCAGGGCGGGCAGCGGGGTCGAGATCCAGAAACTGCTCGCACGTCGGCCCGAGCTCGGCGAGATCATCCGGTTGCGGCTGCGTCTGCTCGACAGTGTGGTGCACGCGGGCCGGGTGCGGTGCCCGGTATTGTGCAAGCTGGCCGAGCGGGACGAGATCGTGCCGGCCCCGACGGCGGCGGCGGTGTTCAACGCGCTGCGGGTCGATCCGGGGCGGAAGTGGCGCTTCGTGGTGCCCCACGGCCACGCCGAGACGGGGATGGCCAACGCGCGTCGGCACGCGGAATTCGAGCGGTGCATGACGGACTTTCTCGACCCGTCGCGAGAGCCGATCGAGTCGATGCCTGCGTGGCTCGACCGGATGAACCCGGGCGGGGACGACGCCGCGGCGTCAGCGTCGTGAAGAAGGGCCGGGCGTGCTTTTGTGATCCACCCGGCGCTTGGCCCCGCGCTCACGCTTGGGGCTCTTTGAGCAGGCGGATATGACGGGTGCGGTGGAAACACGCAGGTATGCCACAATCTGCTGTGAGAAATGTGTAGGATTCATGGATTTGCACGACAACCGATCTCGAACATCGTGCATCATCTCGTCCCCCTGTAAAGGGGCTTTGTATGCGATGCCAGGACGCCGACACTGAGGCTGCGCAGGCAGCCGAAGTGTCGGATCGGGGGCGAAAGAAAGATCCCAATCCGACGCTTCACAGGCTCTGCGTCGGCGTCCAGAACATATTGGCGCAATACGCTCTAACGGGAGAAAAGAGCCCGGAGCGTGAGCGACGGGCCTGGGGTGCTTTTGTGACCGACCCGGCTCTTGGCCCCACGCTCACGCCTGGGGCTCTTTGCGCAGAGGTGGTGGCACACGTCCGGTGAACAGTGCCACCCGGTGTCTGCTCGGTCATGAAGCACGACCCAACAAGTTGGATCGTGGCACCCGGCGACCGGAAGGGAGCGGTCATTTTACGATCAAGTGCGGCCATGCGAGATCAATCCCGGTTCCGTCTACGATGCCGGCATGATTGCAACCGTCGAAACCCTGATGAGCGGGCTGATCGACTACGCCGGGCTGTTCCCGCCGGCGAAGTGCGACATGCCGACCGCGGCGGCGAACTACGCCCGCGACCGGGCCGGGACGTATGCGTTCGCCCTCAACCGCTTCATCTGCACCGCGAGCCGACTCGACGAGCTGACCGAGCACGGGCGGGTGTTGATGCCGGGGACATATGCCACGAGCGGCTACCGCGAGATGGCGCACATCGGCGAGCCCTGGCGGGTGTCGGTGGTGTGCGATCGACCGCTCGACGAATCGCTCGACCTGATCGACGCGTTCAACGCGCGGCACGCGGCCGAGGACGGCGGGCTGGCCGTCGCCGACGCGATCGAGCTCAGGGCGAAAGACTCGGCGTTCATCGACGACGCGATCGAGCAGATCCCCGAGGACGTGCGCGCGTTCTTCGAGATCCCGCTGGATATCGACTTTCGCGGGATGATCGCGGCCCTCGCGGGCAACCCGGGCATCGGGGCGAAGGTCCGCTGCGGGGGCGTCGAGCCGGGGATGATCCCGCCGACGGATCGGGTCGCCGGGTTCATCGCGGCGTGCGCGGCGTCGGACGTCCCGTTCAAGGCGACCGCGGGCCTGCACCACCCCGTCCGCGCCGAGCAGAACCTGACGTATGAGCCGGACCCGCCCCGCGCCGTGATGCACGGGTTCCTCAATATCTTCATCGCAGCGGCGCTCGCCCGATCGCTCCGGATCGGCGAAGACGAGATCAAGCGGGTGCTCGACGAGACCGACCCCGCCGCGTTCGTGCTGACCGAGTCGGAAGCGGGCTGGCGGGACGTGCGGATCGATCCGGCGCGTCTGGCGTTGAGCCGGAGCAGGTTCTGTCTGGGGTACGGCTCGTGCTCGTTCACCGAGCCGATCGAGGACATGCGCGGGCTTGGTTTGCTGTGAAGCCCCATCGGCCCGGTAGAATGCCGGCCCAAGCCCCGGCGTTTCGGCGTGGGGCATATGAGAGGGCGGTCTTTCTGGAACATCGCACAACGGTCACGCACTGGAGCCACGATGCCGAAACAAATCGACGAGACGCACGATCCGAAACTGGAGTCCTGGGTCGAGAGCGCCAACGACCCCGAGACGGATTTCCCGCTCCAGAACCTGCCGTTTACCGGCATGCTGGTTGAGTTGTCCGATGACGACGGCCCGGCCTCGGATCTCACGATCGAGTTGTGCGTTCTGCTCGGGGACATGATGATCGACATCAACGCCCTAGCCGAGGCTGGCCAATTGAACGGGCTGATCCCCGAACTGCCGGAACTGCTGTATGTTCCCACCTCGGCTGTTTTCATCCCCAGTTTCCGGGCGGCGCTGCGGAAACGACTCGTCGCGTTGTTCGGCGTGTCGGTAGACCGGGGTGTGCGTGAAAAGATCAGCAAGGATTGCCTCGTCCCGGCGGATGATGTGCAGCCTTTGATGCCGTTTCTTCCTCCGCCCGACTACACCGATTTCTACGCCTCGGTGCACCACGCCACGAACGTGGGTTCGATGTTCAGGCCGGACAACCCGTTGCTGCCGAACTACAAGTGGATCCCCGTGGGGTATCACGGGCGTTCGTCGACGGTGGTGCCCTCGGGGGTGTCGGTCCGTCGGCCTGTGGGGCAGACCGCCCCGGCCGAGGAGGGGGGCGCCCCAGGCTTCGGTTCCTGCAGAATGCTCGACTACGAGCTCGAGATGGGTGTGATCGTCGGTGCCGGCAACGAAATCGGCGAAGCGATCCCGATCGAGCGGGCGGAGGATCACATCCTCGGGTTGTGTCTGCTCAATGACTGGTCGGCGCGGGATATGCAGAAGTGGGAGTATCAGCCGCTCGGGCCTTTCCTGGCCAAGAACTTCGCGACGTCGGTCAGCCCGTACATCGTGACGATGGAGGCGCTGGCGCCGTTCCGTGCCCCGCGGTTCGAGCGGCCCGCGGGCGACCCGGCGCCGCTGCCGCACCTGGATTGCGACCGCGACCGCGAGGCGGGCGCGCTCGATATCACGCTCGAGGTGTTCCTCCAGACGGCGGAGATGAAGAAGCGGGGCCTGTCGCCGCACAGGCTGAGCCGCGGGAATTTCAAGGACATGTACTGGACGGTGGCGCAGATGTTGACGCATCACGCGTCGAACGGGTGCGCGATGCGGCCGGGTGATCTGCTGGGTTCGGGGACGGTCTCGGGCCCGACGCGCGACAGCCGGGGGTGCCTGCTCGAACTGACGTGGGACGGCGACCCGTGGGCGAACCCGCCGGTGAAGGCGTCCGGGGCGGAGCGCACGCCGATCGAGCTGCCGAGCGGCGAGCAGCGGAAGTTCCTGGAAGACGGCGACGAGGTGATCATCAAGGGCTACTGCGAGCGTGACGGGTTCCGCAGGATCGGGTTCGGCGAGTGCCGCGGGGTAATCAAGCCGAGCAAGAAGGGATGAACGGCGCGGGTTCGGCTGCTCGCGGTGCATGAAAAAAGGCGGGCACCGGCGCCCGCCCCTGTGCGGTCCGTGCATCCCGGTTGTTGTTATTGCCCGCAGCCGCCGGTGTATTGGTTGAGGAACGTCACGACGTCGAGCAGGTCGAACGCGCCCTCGGGCAGCGCGAAGTCCGCGGCGGGGTCCTCGGCCGAGAAGAGCGCGATGAACGCCATGATGTCGTTCATGTCGAGAATGCCGAAGGGTGCGGCGAGGTCGGCATCGCAGAGCGGCCCCTGCTCGAAGGAGTTGCCGCCGAGGTCGTTCCATTGGCCCTCGATGTCCGCGGGCTGATTGCCGAAGAGGGTCGAGCCGCCGACGGAGAGGGTCGCGCCGGGGTCGCTGTCGATCCCGCCGCCGGCCCGGCCCGCGGTGTTCCGCGTGACTGTCCCGTTCGAGATCAGCAGGTCGCTGATCCCGGAGACCCGGACAGCGCCGCCCCGTTCGTCGGCGTTGTTGTTCTCGAAACGGGTCTCGCGGATGGTGCTGGGCAGCGCGTCGAGCAGTTCGACCGCGCCCCCGTCGCTCACGGCGGAGTTCGCCTCGAACACGGACTGATCGACCTCGACCCCACCGCAGGCGACGAACAGCCCGCCGCCGCGGTCGGCGGAGTTGGTCTCGAAGGAGCCGGCGCCGACGACGGCGAACGTGCCCGCGCCGACACCCGGGCCGACGTACACGCCGCCCCCGGTGTCGGCGGAGTTATTGGAGAAGGCGCAGTTGTCAATGACGGCGTCGGCGTCGGGCCCGAGGCAGACGGCACCACCGGCGCCGGCGTTGTTGTCCTCGAACGACACGCCGCTCAGTGTCGGCGACCCGACAAGAAACGCGCCGCCCCCGTTCGTTGCGGTGTTCCCGCGGACGATGCAATCGGCGACGACCGCGTCGCCGGCGACGAACAGCCCGCCGCCGTTCTGGGCGTTCCCGCCCGTGACGGTGAAGCCGGCGAGTGTTGCGCCGTCGTTTGATTCGATGACCACGACGCTCCCGCCGCCGGACCATTGCAGAACGGTCTCGTCGGGTCCGTTTTCGCTCCGCAGCACGACCCCTTTGCTCAGATTGATCGGGCCGGAATATGTCCCCGGGGCGACGATGATCTCATCGCCCGCGGTGGCCGCGTCGATCGCGGCCTGGATCGCCTGGAAGTCGGCGGGGACATGGATCTGCCCCGCCGTCACGCACGCCGTCCCTGCGAGCAATGGAAGCAAACACGCCGCGTTGCAATTCCGCATCGATCCTCCCTCCAAGACATTTCGTTGTGCGTCCCACACGGGGTGTTCGGCACTCGGCCTGTCTTGGGATGGGGGAACCGGTGCGCGGTGCACCGGGGCCCGGGCGAACGGGCGCGGGCCCGAACGTCCGTGCTCAACAATCGAAAACAGGGGCCCGGGAGCAAGGCGGTGGGTGGGTCTGAATCCGAAAGCCGTCCGTCTGGATCGGTTGGGTGGGTTGAGCCGGATCTGGAGAAAAGCTTGTTCGCCTCGTCCGGCCCCGGGCGCGAGGGCGGGTGTTTCCCCGATTGGGTGTGCAAAGACCGCTCCCTGACGGTCGCGGCTCGTTGGTGTGGATGAAGAAGGCGAAAGAGAGGAAAGAAAGAGACAGGCGGGACACTTGTTCTACCGGGAGAAAAGGAGAGAGAGCAGTGCCCTTCTCCCCGGCCCTCTCCCCGCCCGCGGGGAAAGGGAAACACCCGGCTTCTGTTCCGGAATGCACGAGAATCTTCTGCATTCCATCACGGTCGGACGGAGGGGCCGATTCACGCGGCGCATGAAAAACCGGCCCGTTGCGGGCCGGTTGGCGAAGAAGCGGTGACAGGGGGGGGATCAGCCGCGGTAGAATTCGACGATCAGGTTGGTGTTCACGTCGAACGGGATCTGATCGCTGGTCGGCAGGGCGATGATCTTCGCCTTGAGTTCGGAGGGGTTGAAGTCGATCCAGCCGGGCACCTCGTGCCCCGACAGGCTCTCCATGTTCTCACGCAGCAGTTTCTCGATCTTGGGCTTGAACGTGATGATGTCGCCCACCTTGACCTGGCAGCTGGGCCGGTCGGTCTTGCGCCCGTTGAGCAGGACGTGCCCGTGGGCGACGATCTGGCGAGCGGCCCAGATCGTGCGGGCCACGCCCGCGCGTCGGACGACGTTGTCGAGGCGGCGTTCGAGCAGCTGCATGAGGATCTCGCCCGAGTTGCCGGGCAGACGCTTCGCCTCGGTGACGTACCGGGCGAACTGCTTTTCCATGACGTGGTAGTGGTAGCGGAGCTTCTGCTTTTCCTGGAGGCGGATGCCGTAGTCGCGGAGACGCCGGCCGCGGAAGCCGTGCATCCCCGGCGGGTTCAGC
This sequence comes from Phycisphaerales bacterium, assembly GCA_027083355.1. Lineage (GTDB taxonomy): Bacteria > Planctomycetota > Phycisphaerae > Phycisphaerales > UBA1924 > UBA1926. The sequence continues at coordinate 22,850 of JALWOY010000020.1, forward strand.
TGGCGTTTGCTGGTGTGCTTGGGGTTGTCCTCGATGGGGATCCCGACACGTCGGGACAGACGGACCTTGGGGCCGGTGTAGCGTGCCATATGTTTCCTTCCGTCCGGCCGGGTTGTCCGGCCGGTGCTCTGGGTTCAGCGACACGCCGGGGACCGAGGCTTCGGGCGGCGCATCCGGGCATGTTCGCGATCCACGCGGATCGGGCGAGGATTCAAGCCCCGCCGGGCGGGAGTGTCAACCCCGCGTCCGTCATCCGGGGCGGGGGCATTTTCGGATACCGGTGTCCGATCGGTATCCGGCCCGGAGCATCCATATCCTGTCGGTATGCCGTTCGACCCCAACGCCGCCGCGACCGACCCCGATGCGATTTTCGGGTTGCCCCACACGCGAGAGACCGCCTCGATCATCCTGATCCCGGTGCCCTACGACGCCACGAGTTCGTTCGGCGTCGGTTCTTCGAGGGCGCCGGAGGCGATCCGCTGCGTCTCGGGGCAGGTGGATCTGTTCGACCGGCGGTTCGGGGCGATCCATGAGAAGGGCATCTATATGGAACCCCACCCGGCCGAGGTGCTGGAATGGTCGAGGCAGGCGCGTGCGGATTCGGCCCCGATCATCGCTCGGGGTGGGCCGCGGGCCGGGGACGAGGACGCCGTCTCGAGGGTGGACCAGCTCTCGTCGCGGGTCACGTCGCACGTCTACATGCGTTGCGATGAAACATACGGGCAGGGCAAGACCCCCGGGGTGATCGGGGGCGAGCACGGGGTGGCGTACGGGTTGTATAAAGCCGCCGCCGAGCGGTACCCGGGCGTCGGCATTCTCCAGATTGATGCGCACATGGACCTGCGCCCGGCGTACGAGGGCTTTGTCTGGTCGCACGCGTCGGTGATGCACAATGTGCTGTACGACCTCGACGGCGTGGGGCGGATCGTGCAGGTCGGTATCCGCGATTACTGCGAGCGTGAGGCGGCGCTCGCCGAGGAGCACGCCGCCGACCGCGTCGGCCCCGGCCAGACGTCGATCGCGACTTTTTTCTGGGACGACATCGCCGACGAGCGGATCGGCGGGGGTTCGTGGGGGGTGATCTGCGAGCGGATCATCACCCGGTTGCCGGAGCAAGTCGTTGTCAGCATCGACATCGACGGTCTGGACCCGTCGTTGTGCCCGCACACGGGGACCCCGGTGCCGGGGGGGCTGAACTGGGATCAGCTGAGTTTGCTGCTCAAGATGATCAAGGAGTCCGACCGGGTGGTGGTGGGGTTTGATCTCGTCGAGGTGTGCCCTTCACCGATCGAGGGCGATTCGCCCATCGACGCGGTCATCGGGTCGCGGGTTCTCTACCGCCTGTGCGGCGTGGTCTGATGGGCTGACAACGCCGTGCCCGCGCACCGCTGCGGTGCAGCGTCAGTCGCCCATCATGCGGAGTTCGTTGCGGAGGATCGCGGCGAGCTCGTAGTTTTCCTTGCGGATGGCTTCTTCGAGCCGCTCGCGGAGCTCGGCCTTCTGGCTGACGGGGAGCTTGGGCACGAGGGCCTCGCGCATCGCCCGCAGCATCTCCACTTCACGCGATTCGTCGAACTCGTCCGGGTCTCCGATCGCTTCGAAATGGGCCCGGATCGCCTCGATCCCCTCGTCGATGGCGAGGATGGCGGCCTTCGGCTCGTCGTCTTCGAGCGCCTGACTGGCGCACGCCCGGGCACGCATCATCAGGATGTACGGGCGGACCTGTTCGAGGACCATCCGGTCGGATTCTTCCTCGGCGTAATCCCGGCAGAGGTCGGCGACGCGGAGGTTCCGTGTCGTGTCGCGGATCACCCCCTCGTAGTCCTCCAGCACCAGCAGGGCGACGTATCTGTGGTAATACTGCGCGGCTTCTTCGCGCAAAGCCTGGCAGTCTTCCGGGCTGAGGCGGAATTCTTGCGGCGGGTTCTCGGACGTTGACTCGTCTTCTTCATTGATCCCGGCGGACCGGCCCTCGGTCGCTGCCCGGTTTTCGGGGTCGAGCATCTGCCATTCGTCGAGTTTGTACTCAAAGTATTCGAGGAGGCTGGGGAAGCCGAACGGCTGTTTGCCGTCCGGCCTCCCGGTGGTGGTCATCTGGATGATGCCGAGGTCGAGGCGGACCTGGATTTTGGGTTGGTTGTCGATGCCCTTGATGACGCGGACGTTGATGGTTCCGGGTTCGAAGGGCCATTCGTCGAGCAGGGGTGTGATGTCGTGGTCCAAAGCGGTCTTTCTCCGCGGGGATATCGGGCGTGGATCCGTTGGGCCGAATGGTAGAGTGTGAACCCGAAAACGTAAACGGCCAGCAAAATCGTGACTTGGGGGCGCATTTTTCGCTGATTGTGGATGAACGGCCCGTGGCGGGTCGGTTGGGTGTCCGATTCTGAAAAAAGAACGTGATTCCCGGGCGGATTCGGCACTTTTGGATTGAAGTGGGCGAACCGGGCGCGGTAGGATACGGACGGTAGGATGTGGCGCCCCGTTCACGGGGAGACAGAGAGTTTCATAGGAGACGGCTTCGTCCGTCGTGAGGTGGGTAGGACAAGTGAGTGGCAACACGAGTCGGCCGGCGGCTTCGCCGTCTGGGTTGAAGTCTGATCTTCAACTTTATCTCAATGAGATCAATCGGGTCCCGCTGTTGACCGCCGAGGAAGAGCGCGAGCTCGGCTGGGCGATCATCAACGACAACTGCGCCGAGTCGCGTGAGCGGATGATCCGCGCGAACCTACGGCTGGTCGTGGCGATCGCGAAGAACTACACCAACCGCGGTCTGACCCTGACGGATCTCATCGAGGAAGGCAATATCGGACTGATGCGAGCCGTGGAGGGTTTCGACCCGGCTCAGGGTGCCCGCTTCAGCACATACGCCTCGTGGTGGATCAAGCAGGCGATCAAGCGGGCGTTGATCAACGCCCGGCAGCCGATCCACATCCCGGCGTACATGGTGGAGCTGATCGCCAAGTGGAAGGTCGCGAGCCGCGAGCTGGAGCGCGAGTTGGGCACGGCGCCCACGCTGGAGCAGCTGGCCGAGCGGATGGATCTCCCGCTGAAGAAGGTGCGGATCATCAAGCGTGCGGTCAAGGCGTTCCGGACCCCCTCGCAGGAGGGCAACGGCGGCGACGGCGACCTGATGAGCATGGCCGACCTGGTATCGGATGCCAAGATGTCCACGCCGGACGAGGCGGTGCTGCTGAGCGAGGAGCTGGACGTGCTGCGTCGGCTGCTCGAAACGATCGACGACCGCGAGGCGACGATCCTTCGGCTCCGGTTCGGCCTGGACGGGCGCGAGCCGCTGACGCTCAAGCAGATCGCCGAGGAGGTCGGCATCAGCCGCGAGCGTGTGCGGCAGATCGTCGATGAATCGCTCGCGAAGTTGAACGAGCGTCTGCAGGACGCCAAGCCGACGCGGTTCTTCCGCCGGGATTATCGCGAGGACGATTCACGGGCCGAGCACCGCCCCGCGGGTGTGCGGTTCCGGTCGGCGGACGTCGGCTGAAGCATCCGATCCCGGGCCGAGCACCAGAAATCGCGGCTATCGCGGTTCCGGCGCGATCGTTCCTGCGCCATGCCGGGGTTGAGCACGGCACGTCGGGAACGGGCCGCGAAGCACCCGTCGGGAGGTCCGGGCGCAGGCGTCGGTGTGTGCTACCATCGGTGCATGATCGAACGTGAAGCCCAGAACGGCGGTCGGGCGGGGCGTGATGCCCTGCTCGGGTTCCTGTTGCTGATGGTGTGCCTTTTTCCCGGGCGCGTCTTTGCACAGGAGATGATCGAGCGAGCGAACGCGTTGTACGACGATATCGTGGAGGCCCGCCGATCGGACCCGGTGATCCTCGACGCGTTGATCGGACTGACCGAGCCCCCGCTCGGCGTCGAGACCCCGGACAAGGCGGCGATGGCGTTCGTCGGCGGGCGCGTCTGGCCTTCAGCCGAGGCGTGGATCACCGCTGAGCCGCAGCAGGCGGTGCTCGGAGCGCTCGCCGAGGCGACGAAGGGGGAGAAGTACGAGACGTTGCAGGCGTTCGCGCAGCGGTACGGCACCGGGGTTGAGCCCCGGTTGATCCGCGCGGGGATGTACACCGAGCTGGGCGATCCGCCGTTGCTCGCCGCGGCCCGGTTTTTGTACATGCAGAAGTTCGACGATCTCCGTTGCCTCGTGCATCTGGAGGCGACCCGGCTCGCGGGCGAGGGCAAGCCGATCGAGGCGATGTCGCTGCTGGTTTCGATGGCAAAGTTCGGCTACGAGATGGCCGACCGGGAGTTTTTCAAGGAATCACGGTGGGGGTACGAGGCGGCTGCGGACGCGATCGCGCGCATCCGTGATATCGCGTACGAAGACTTCCGCGGCGATCGTGTGATCGTTCCCGATGAGCTGCACGGGATCATCGACGCGCTGGACCCGGAGAACGGCCCGATCCGGCTGGACCGGCTGAACTTCCCCCGGGCGAACCGGATCGCCGCCGAGCAGCTGATCGAGATGCTGTATATCCCGAAAAAGGGGGTCGATGAGTCACGGTTCGTGCCGACGCTGGTCCGTATTTCGACGACGGACCGCCCGCTCCGCCGGTTCTCCGCGGCGTCGATCTATGCGGGTGTCGCGTCCAGACAGAAGGACTGGTTCGATATTCAGGATGTGCTGAATGACGTCTACACCAGCTGGACCAAGGCGTGGCTGCTGGACCCGCAAGACCCGCTGCTGGCGATCCCGTTCGTGTGGGACACCGACGAGGTGGGGGACGACACGCTGGTCGTCAAGGTCGGCATCGGTGACGACATGGGGGCACTTTTCGGCCTGCGCACGCTCGTGGATCTCGAGCGAGTCGGCACGCGTCAGGCGCTCGGGCTTCTCGGGCGGTACTACGTCGCCGGTTCTTTCGCGCCCCGGATCGACGCGATCCGCCCGCGGTGGGTGCGCCGCCTCTACGCGGACCCGCTGAACACGAACCGGGAGAAGGGCCGGATTCCGCCGATGCGGTACTTCCGCCCGGTGACGGACGCGTACCTGGCCGACAAGCGAGACGAGCCCGAACCGCACACGATGGAGGTCTTCCCGGGTGACGGGTCGAATTTCCGGGTGGTGCTGCACGAGGATCAGTTCCTGCTGTATTCCACGGGCAAGAACGGGACCGACGAGCACGGCGTTCGGATGTCGGACGACCCCGAGGCGATGATCGGGGATTATCTGATCTGGCCGCCTTTGCTGAGCCTGCAGCGCGAGCACCTGCGGCAGATCGGCGAGCTGGAATAACCGGAGAGCCGGCGGTGATTGCTCCGGACCCCTCACCCGAACGGAGGTTTCTTTGAGCGAGTCGATCGAACAGGTCGTGATCATTGGTTCCGGGCCGGCGGGCTGGACCGCGGCGATCTACGCGGCGCGGGCCGAGCTATCCCCGGTGGTGTACGAGGGTGTTCCCAAGCAGAACCCCGGGCCGGTGCTGCCGGGCGGTCAGCTGATGCTGACGACGGAAGTGGAGAACTACCCGGGTTTCCCGGAGGGCGTGAGCGGCCCCGAGATGATGGCGATGTTCCGCAAGCAGGCCGAGCGATTCGGCACGCGGATCGTCGGTCAGGATATCGAGCGGGTGGAGTTCTCGGAAAACCCCGAGGCTTCGCCGCACGTCCTGCATACGTCCTCGGGCGATCGTGTGCTCGCCCGGGCGGTGATCATCGCGACCGGGGCGACGGCGAACTGGCTCGGGCTCGAGAGCGAGCTCCGGCTGGCGCAGGCGGGCGGTGGTGTCTCGGCCTGTGCCGTGTGCGACGGGGCGTTGCCCATGTTCCGCGATCAGCCGCTCGCGGTCGTCGGCGGGGGTGATACCGCGATGGAGGAGGCGGCGTACCTGACCAAGTTCGCCAGCACCGTCTATGTGATCCACCGCCGCGATGCGCTGCGGGCGAGCAAGGTCATGCAGGATCGGCTGCTGTCCAAGCCCAACGCGAAAGTCCTGTGGAACAAGGTCGTTGTCGACTGCCTGAGCGAGACCGACGAGCACGGCAACGAAAAACTCACGGGTGTCCGGCTCAGGGACACCGTCTCGGGCGAGGAATCGACGCTCGACGTCAAGGGGCTGTTCATCGCCATCGGGCACACGCCCGCGACGGGATTCCTCAAGGGATCGGGTCTGGCGTTCGACGATCAGGGGTACATCGTGCTCGGGACGCAAACCTCCGAGACGAACATCCCCGGTGTCTTCGCCGCGGGTGACGTGGCGGATTCGCGGTACCGCCAGGCGATCACCGCGGCGGGGATGGGGTGCCGGGCGGCGTTGGACGCCGAGCACTGGATCGGCTCGCACCACGCGCACTGATCCTGCGATTGCGGGAGAGACAACCATGCCCGGAGCCCGCGTGCTGATCGTGGAGGACGACCCGTCGATCCGCGCGGGGGTGCGCGATGCGCTGGAGATATCGGGGTACACGGTGATCGAGGTCGCGGACGGGCGGGCGGGCCTCGACGCCGCTGTCGCCGGCGGTGTCGACCTGGTGCTGCTGGACATCATGCTGCCGGAGATCGGGGGGCTGCATGTGCTCGAGCGCATCCGGCAATCGCGGGCGGCGCTTCCGGTGATCTGCCTGACCGCGTTGGGCGAACCGGCCGACCGGGTGCGCGGGCTTCGCGCGGGGGCGGATGATTACATCGTCAAGCCTTTCGGCGTCGATGAGCTGCTGGCGCGGGTCGAGGCGGTGCTGCGGCGTTCCGCCCGGGGTGGTGACGTGGGCGAGACACTCTCGATCGCGGGTCGGTTGATCGATCTGGCGCGTCAGGAAGTGACGACGCCGGGGGGCGAGACGCGCGTGCTGCCGATGCGGGAGGCGGAGGTGCTGGGGTATCTGGCGTCCCACCGCGGCCGGGCGGTCAGCCGGGAGGAGTTGCTGGAGAAGGTGTGGGGGATCGATCCACGGGGGATGCAGACGCGTTCGGTCGACATGGCGGTCGCCCGTCTGCGTGAGGCGCTCGCCGACGCCGGGCCGAATCACGAGGTCGTTCTCACGGTCCGCGGGCGGGGTTACATGCTGGCCGGGGGCGGGTGATGCGACGCCGACGGCTGATCGCGTGGATCGTGTACGCGGTGTGCGTGCTGCTCGTGGCGGACGTGTTGGGGTGGGCGACGCTGCGGGTGCTGGAACTGGAACGTGCCGAGCGGGCGGCGTCCGCCGAGGCCGACGCGGCGCAGCGCGAGCGTCTGGCGTTGTGGCAGATGGATTCGTTCGTCACCGCGTTGATCTCGCGGGAGTCTGCCCGGCCTTACTTTGAGTACCGGGCGCGGTACGCGGCGGATCTGCCCTACGGGCGGGCGTGGGATATCGAGCGTGCGCACGCCGTGGTCCGTTCGCCGTTGGCGGTCGGGGACAGTGGTTCGATGATCCGCCTGCACTATCAGGTCGAGCCGGACGGTCGGGTGAGCTCGCCTCAGCTGGACCCGGAGGTGGTGACGCCGGGGACGGAGACGATCCGGGCCGGGATGCTGCTGCGGGAACTGACATCGATTTCGGGGTTCGACGCGCCGTTGCAGGTTGAGCAGACGGGCGCGGGGCGGGATGCCGGGGCGGACGCGGGATCGGGCGACGGGCGGGTGACGCCACCGGGAACTTCCGGAGCGGAGGACTTCATGGATGCGGATCTGCGCCGGCAGTTGTTCGATCTGGCGCGGTCGGGTGTGGCGGCTCCGGCCGAGGGTGAGCGCGGGGAGGGCGTTGATGGCGTCGAGGTGGGGGTGTTCCGGCCCCGTTGGCTGATCGACCCAACGCGTGAGCCGGAACTCGTTTTCGAGCGGGATGTCCGCATCGGGGGGGAGTCGTACCGACAGGGGATCTGGCTCGACTGGCCCGCGCTCCGTGCCGAACTTCTCTCGATCGCGGTTCGGCTCGTGCCGGGGGCGCGCCTCGAACCGGTCGTCGGGGAGGAGGGCGGCTCGATGCTGGCGACGATCCCGCTTCGGCTGCTCGCCGACGTGCCCGAATCGACGGTGCCCGCGTGGACGCCGATCCGGGTGACGCTCGCGGTGACGTGGTTCGCGTCGTTGATCGCGCTGGTCGCGATCGGGCTGGTGCTCGGCGCTTCGATGAGCCTGGCGGATCGGCGGGGGCGGTTCATCGCGGCGGTGTCGCATGAGTTGCGATCGCCTCTGACGAGTTTCCGGCTCTCGACCGATCTGCTGGCCCGGGCGGACGACGAGGGCACGCGGCGTGCGCACATCGAGACGCTCCGGGCCGAGTCGCGTCGGCTGGAGGGGGTGGTGGAGAACGTGCTGGCGTATGCGGGGTTGCAGCACGGGGCCGGG
>JALWOY010000021.1 GCA_027083355.1 Phycisphaerales bacterium
TCGCCGCGCGCCCGTTCGAGGATGCGGTCATCGAGCATCTCGATGGCCAGTGGTCGGCAGTCGAGCAGCTTTTGCACATGTTCCAGGGCCGGCTGGAACTCGGCGTAGAACAGCACCACCAGGCGGCGCAACTGGGGCAGGGGGGATAACCGCAGATGGATGCGACGCAGCAACGCCAGCGTGCCCTCGGCCCCGGCCACCAGGCGGCAGACATCGAATCCGCCGTCGGGCAACAGGGCATGCTGCAGGTCGTAGCCGGTCAGGAAGCGGTCCATGGGCGGGAACACGCGCTCGATTTCGGCCTGGTGGGGCGCGATGATGTCGCGGAGTTCGCGGCTCAGTCGCGCGGCCTCGTCGACCGGGGATTGCAATTCCTCGCCGCTGAAAGGGCGCAGCGTCAGCTCGCGGCCATCGGCCATCACCACCTCGATCGCCTCGATGTGGCTTGAGGTTTTGCCGTAGATCAGCGATCCCTTGCCCGAGGCATCGGTGGACAGCATGCCGCCCAGAGTCGCGCGCGAAGAGGAGGAGATATCGATCGGGAACTGCAATCCCGCGGGTCGGAGGAAGCGGTTGAGCGTGTCGAGTACCACGCCCGGTTCGACTGTGACCCGCCGTTGCTCGGGATCGTAGTCCTCGATCCGGGTCAGATGGCGCGCGCAATCGACAATGACCCCATAGCCGAGTGACTGGCCGTTGGTGCCGGTACCGCCGCCGCGTGCGCAGAGCGGCATGCCGGCCCGGCTTGCGGCGCGGGCAATGCGTGACAGGTCGTCGCCGCTGCGCGGATAGACGATAGCCTCAGGCGGCAACTGGTAGATGCTGTTGTCGGTGGCGGCGACAACCCGTGCGCCGGGGCTGGTTTCGATATCGCCGGTGAATCCGGCTGCGTCCAGGACGGCGAGAAAGGCCTGCAGGCGATCGGGAGTCATGTAGCGGCGGGCAGTTGCCGCAGCAGTTCCGCGCGCCGTTCTGCCGTGCAGCCCAACTGTTTCAGGCTCTGCTCCAGAGAGTCGCGCTGGAGCGTGGCATACCACTCGAACTCGTCCAGCACCTTCGCACCCAGAGCTGCCTCGAAGTCTGCCTGATTGGGCGAACCGGCAAAGTTGCGCGTTTCGCCCTCGCCGAGATTGGAGCGGAAGATGCCGGCGGCACTGACGGGCAGGAAATCCTCGTAGGTGACGGGTTCGACACGCAGCAGACCTTGCTCCAGCAGATCGTCGAGACGGCTTCCTGGATCGCCGGCCGCTTTCGGCCCCGGCAGGTAGCGGAACCAGGCCAGGCCCTGTTGGCGCAGCTCATCGATATCGTCGGGGAAACGGGAGAATACGCGCTGCAGATTCTGTTCGTAGCCTCGTGGATCCTGCTGCGGGCTGGGCGCATCGCTGCGTACCTCGGCCAGCAGTTCGTCGTAGAGGGCGCGGCCACGGCGGGTCAGGGCCATGCCGCGTTGCTCAATCTCGCCGAAGCGTGCGCGGTGGTGGCCATCGACGCCGTCGCTGAAGCGGACCCCTTCTTCCAGCGCGTTGAAGCTGGTCTGACGCAGCAGGATCGGGTGTTTGCGCAGCGGCGGCCCCTCGACGATCTTCTTGGCGTCGAACCCGGCCTCGGTCATGGCCTGCTGCACGCGGTCGATGTCCAGCGAGCGCGGGGTCAGGTGATTGATGTGCGGTCCCCGGAAGCAGACGATGTCGGCCACTAGTCGGTGGGCGGAGAGAAAGCGTTGGTACTGGTCGTGGCTCACGGTGGCTTCCCGGTGCCAGCGAAAGGTCCGCAGGGCTTCCTCGACGAAGGTCTCAGCCGAGCTCTCGTCGAGCCCGCCGGCCTGTTCGGCCTGTTCGAGCAGTTGCAGCAGGTGCGGGGTGAAGATCTGCCGCTGTTCAAGTCGTTTTCGGGCCTGGCGGCGCAATGTCTCGTCCTCGATCAGCTCCAGGCGCAGCAGCGAGGTGAAAATGCGGAAGGGGCTGGTCTTCAGTTCCTCGGGGTCCGTGGGGCGGAAGGCAGTGGAATGAACCGGAATGCCCGCCTCGCTGAGATCGTAGTAGCTGACGGGCTGCATGCCCAGAACCGCGAAAACCCGGCGCAGGGTGGACAGCTCCGAGGGCAGACCGACGCGGATCGCGCCGTGACGCTCGTCGTCGAGATGATCGAGTTCGCCGTTGGCCTCCAGCCGCTCGCGCAGCACCGGGTCGGCTTCGAGGGTTTTTCGATTGAGGTCACGCATCAGATCGGCGAGCTGGCCGTAGCGGGGCACCTCGTCGCGGTACATACGGGAAAGA
>JALWOY010000022.1 GCA_027083355.1 Phycisphaerales bacterium
CCGCCACCACCGCCGCCCCCCGCGGCGTTCTCGAACGGATCACCCGGCTCGTCCGGCTTCGGTGTCAGCGTCTCGACGATCATGCGCAGCAGACCCGCCGCCGCGTCCTGCCGGGACAGCACCCCCTCGTCGATCACCCCGCGGCCCATCGTGCGAGCGGCCCCGGTCAACGCCCGGTCGATCCGCTCGTGATACAGCGACAACGCGCCGATATCCTCGATCTCGTGTTCCTTCGGGATCGCCTCGATCCCCGTCCGCAGCGCCTCCTGCCGCCGGCCCAGCGCGCGAAGCGCCGCCCGCGCCCGACGATTCATCTCGGCCCCGGCGAGCGCGCCGGTCGATTTGCGGATCTCGATCTGTTCAGCCAGCGCGTCGCGGTACGCCGCCAGCAACTCGCGCCGTTTGCGCGCCTGCTCGCGGCGGGCCGCGTCCTCGTCCTGGCGCTTCGCCTCGGCCAGCGCCTCGTTCAGACGCGCCAGCGATTCGTTCTCGTCAACGGCCGCCGAGCCGAGATCGGGCGGATCGGACCGCAGCGCGCCGATCGCCCCGGATTGCGATTCGCCCGCTCTCGAAAGAAGATCCGCGACCCGCTCCAGCTCGGGGAAGCCGCCGCGTGTCTCCGCCTCGGCCGCGAGCGTGTTGGTGTGCACGCGAGAGATCGGCGTCGCCGGGTCGTCGCCCCCCAGCGCGTCGATCGCGCCCCGCTGCCCGCGGATCAGGTTCTCGATCGTCTGGATCACGCTCGAGAGCCGACGCCGAAGCGCCTCGTCGCGGTGACGCTGCGCGTTGTCCAGCTGTTCGAGCATCTCGCGCATCGCCTCGATCGACTGATCCTGCATCCGCCCCCCGGAGGCGGTCTGGTTCCGGCCGATCTGCTCGGCCGCCCCGCGGAGCTTCTCGGCAAGGCCCGCCCTCGCCGCGTCCTCGGCGGCGCGCTCCATCGCCGATGCCTGCGAGGGGTCCTTTTCACGGATCGTCTCGGCGCGGTCGCCCAGCTGGTCGATCGCCTCGCCCGCACGCTCGGCGAGATCCCGCTGCCGCTCGGCGATCCGCTCCAGCGCCGTCCGATCCGCGGGCGAAAGCTCCGAGATATCCCGGCCCACCGTCCGGCCCGCGAGCGCACGCGTCCGCTCCCGCAACGCCTTCTGTTCGTCCAGCAGCTGCTCGATATTCCGGCGGACAAGCCAGCCGTCCTGCCCGCGGTCCAGCCGACCGATCAGCCGCGCCAGTTCATCACGGACGGCCTGCTGCAATCGCGAGACCTCCGGCTTACCCCGGTTCTCGGCGAGCCCCTCCGCGGCCTTTTCCGATGCCCCCGCCGCCCGCTCGGCCGCGTCCCGCGTCGCGCGCATCAGCTCGTCCAGCGAGGCATCATCCAAACCGTTGCGGTCCGCCCGCTCGGCGAGCTTCTCCAGCACCCGGCCCTGGGCACGCAGCCGACGCGAAAGCCCGCTCTGCCGCGCCGCCAACTGCTCCGGCGGTTCATACCCCGCGTCGCCCGGAGAGGCCCCGGCCTTCTCCATCAACGACCCCTGCAACCGGTCCAGCCGGATCGCCGTCCGACGCACACCCTCCAGCTCCGCCTGCATCAACTCGACGAAACGAGCCGGCGTGATCACGCGGAGCCGACGCGGCGCCGAATACACCGGCTCGTGTCCGGAGCCGTCAAGATCGAACGTGTCCGCAGCCACCGCCCGGACCCACAACTCATCGCCCGGCTCAGCCCCTGTCTCCGCGACCGCAAGGCCCGCACGCACCTCCACCACCCGCTCGCCCGCCGGATCGGCCGACGCCAGCACCACCGCCGCCGCGTCCGGGTCCGGCGTGGGTTCGCCCGAAAGCGAAGACGCGTCGGGCCGCGCCACCCGCAGATCCAGCGACACGCGCCGCAGCCCGATGTCGTCGCGTCCTTCCCCGACGAGGTCCAGCCGCGCCGTTTCCAGCACCGCGTCATCCGCGCCCGGCTCGAGCACCGTCGCCTCCGGGGGCGCGTCCGCGTCGACCACAACCCGGATCGCCGTCGGGTGCCGCGTCCGCAGGCCGAAACCGTCCTCGGCGAGCACCGCGAACTCGCCGGATTCACGAGGCGACCACGCCGCCCGCACCACCTCGCCCTCGGCTTCGATCTTCAGCCCGGGCACCGACCCGCCATCAACGATCGGCTCGACGGCCTTGCTGTACGTCAATTCGAGCGTCACCCGCGACCCCGGCAGCACAGGCTCGACCTCGATCGGCACACCTGCCGGAGGGGCCAAGCCCGACTCCGTCCCCGCGGCGAACGCGGCGTCCGAACCCCGGGCGTACGCCGGCGGGTCCACACGGATCGTGCGCGCCGACAACACCGGCGGGTCGACGATCCGCACGCGCCTCGCCGGCGTCTCGTCGTCCTCGCTCGAGAGCCGATACTCGACCCACACACCGCCCCGGCCGTTCCACGCCGACGGCTCGATCAGCCGCTCGTACAACTCGCCCCGTGTGCGCGATCCTTCAACGCCTCCCCCGACATCGGCACCCGACGCCGCGAACGTCGGCTGCGGGGTCAGCACCGCCCGCGACGGTGCCGAGGCGACACCCGAGGCGTCGATCACGCGGTACTCGACCAGCACCACCGATTCACCGATCGGCTTGTTCCGTTTCAATAACAACGCTCGCACCGGCAGCCCCGTGTCCGCCGCGTGCGCACCGGTCGGGGTGTTGTCGGCGATCTCCGTCCGCTTGGGCCAGGGTGTCTCTCGCCACGGCATGAACAGCCGCGTCACTCCGGTGACCGCGAGCCGGGGCTGCGCACGGAACGCCCACGAAGCCCCGAACGCCACGGCGAGCATCAATGCCAACGCACCGGCCGCGGGCGCCCACCGGAGCATCGCCCACGGCGTCGAGGGGAGCCGTTCCGCGGCACGTTCGGCAACCAGCCGGCTCAGCCCCCGCGTCAACTCGTCCGGGTCGTCGATCGGCACGTCGATCCCCGAGGCGATCACCCCCGTTTCCAGGGGGACGCCCCGACGGCGCAGCCAACCCTCCACCCGGATCGCGATATCGCTCAGCGGCGGCTTGAACCGCGTGATCGGCACCAGCCGACGCCGAACGAACCAAACGCCCGAAGCGATCAACCCCGCGAGCCACACCCCCCGAAGAGGCGAGGGAAAACGCAGCACGAGATCACCCAGCATCAGCAGCACCACGGCGGCGATCCCCGCGACGCTCAGCATCGAGACGACGCGCACCGCCAGCAACGCCCGCGCCGCCCGCCGGAGACGACGCAGCCGCGCGCGCGCGCCGCGGATCGCGTTCCGGGTATCGTCGGGTGCTGCATTCACGTCGCGAACTCCGTTTCGCCCACCGGGCTGTTCGAGCGTATCGGCACGCGGGATCGCGTGACCCGACCGAAGCACTTTCTTTCACATGCAAACACCGACATTTGATCGGTTTATTTCAGGTACAGATTCAGGTCAGCCTGATGAGTCGGCGGCCGACCCACTCGATTGTCAGCAGCACGAGCAGCACACCCAGCACGAACGGACGGTCCCACAGCGTCTCCGATTCGGGCGGCAACGGGACGATGATCGTCCGGTTCGGCAGCAGCCGCGGCAGGTCGTCGAGGTCATCCGGCGAGAGGACCCGCCCGCCGGTCGCCTCGGCGATCCGGGCCAGCAGCGGGTGGTTGGTCTGCGGGTTGCGCATCTCGTCGTCGGGGGCGATGACCTCGAGCGAAGCCTGCACCGCGGTCCCCGCGAGCCGATCCCCCGGGATACGCACAGTGAACGAGCCGGGGGTCAGCGCCTGCATCGATGCCGCGTACCGCGATCGTCCCGTTCCGCCCTCCGCCCGGCGTGACAACCGGACCACCCGCTCCGTTCCGTCCACGATTCCGACGCCGGCATCCCCCGCCGTCGGCGTCACGTCCGCGTCGATCTCCGCCGGCAGGATCTCCGCGATGGACTGATCCGTCACGGTCAGCTCGACCGAGACGACCTGACCCGTCTCGGCGACCGCGGGCGAGATGTTCAACACCGCCGCCGCCCCGATCGACGCGAGCCGGGGCCGCGCCAGCATCCGCAACAGGGGGAGCCAGAACCGTTCGGTCGGGGTCTCGCCCCGCCCGTATCGCCAGCGCCAGATTTCATCTGTCCCGACCAGCGCCGTCCGGCCCGCACCGTACCGCATCGAGAGCACCAGCGGCGACGGGGCCGACGTGTCATCGACCGGCACGGCCAGCGCGAGCGTCTCGGCCGCGGTCTTCTGCATCGACGGGTCGATTTTGAGCGCCCACCGCAGGGCCGACCAACCCGCCGCGGGGTCGGCGATCCCCCCGAACATGGGCTCATCCGCCTGACCGGCGAGCAGCCCGGCGCGCACACCGACGGGTGTCGGCCGAAGCACCACCGCCCCAGGCCAGCGCGGCGAGCCCGCCCCGCCTCCGCTCGCGGTGATCGGCAGCAGGTCCGCCAGCGGTGTATCGGCCCACGCCCCGGGCGTCGCGGAAGGCCCGGCGAGCCAGAGCAGCCCCGCGCCCTGCTCGCCCACGTGCCGGCGGATCTGCGCCAGCGTCCGCTCGCCGAACAACTCGGGGCTGATGTCCCCGATGATCACGACGTCGTACTCGTCCCACGCCTCGGGTGATTCGGGAAGTGTGTCGATCGGGGTGTCGCCCTCCTGCTGGAACCGGCGGTTGACCGCTAACAGCAGGCACGACGAATCGATCGAGTCCTCCCGGATCAACAGGCTCTTGAGATACCGGTGCTCCCAGCGCGGCGAGCCGTCGACGTACAGCACACGGATCGGTTCATCCACGAACCGCACCGCGATGTGCGCCGTGTTATTCTGCGGCGCCAGGTCCGGGCCGTCGGGGATGTAACGGACGGCCCAACGCTGCTCGCCCGGCGAGCCCGCCTCCGCCGAGATCGTCACCTCGCCCGAAGCGAGTTCATCGGCGGTGAGCGCCCGGCGTCGGAGCACCTCGCCCGTGCGCTCATCGACGATCTCGAACGCGCCCGGGGTGTCGATGTTGTCGGCGTGGAACCGGACACGCACGGGCACCGAGTCGTCGACGAACGCCACACCCGGGCCGGTCGCCGACGTCACCGCCAGGTCCGACCCGCGGCCCAGTGCCCCCAGCGGCACCACATGCACCGGGACATGCTCGGCCCGCAACGCCCGGAGCGTCTCGGCCTCGGGCTCGTCGCTCGATCGGCCGTCACTGATCAGCACGATCCCCGAGAGCGGGTGGCCCGTGGTCCGACGCCGGGCCTCGGTGATCGCCGCGCCGAGAGCCGACCGGGGCGCATCCGCCGAGGGCAGCGCGTCGGGTCGGGGGTCGTCGATGGTGGTGATCCCGCCGCCGAACCCGAGCCACACGAGGTCTTTGTTTTTTTCGAACGACGTCCAGACATCGGCGTGCTCGCCGAGCAGCGCCCGCATCGCGTCGTCGCGCGTCTCGCCGCCGAGGTCCGCGACCCGCATCGAGGCGGATCTATCCAGAAGCACGACGAGCCGGTCGCGTTCGACCTCGGTCCGGGCCTTTTCGAGCCGGGGCCCCGCCGCGAGCACCGCGAGCAGAACAAGCAGCAGTGTGCGCACACCGGCCAGCGCCGCACGGGCCGGGGCCGGTCCCCGGAGCCGGGCGTACCCCCACGCCGAGACGATCACCGCGGCGAGCACGATCAACAACCACGCCCACGCGGGGATCGGGTGTGCCCAGCCCAGCACCGAGCCGTCGCCGAAACGGAGCGTGTCGAGGTCCAGGAGTGTGTTGAGTGTGTCACCCAATCCGCTCACCCCCCGGCACTCGCGAGGCCACCCTCGCGGCGAATGTTTCGAGCAGCGCCAGCCCCGCCGCGACGAGGAAGAACAGCCGACCGATCGGCCCTGTATCCGCGGCGAGTCGGGCGTCGTTGTCGCCCGTTTCTTCGATCACGTCCGCGTCCGGGATATTTTCCCGCAGGGACCCGAGCACCTCGTCGACGCCGAGCGGGCCGGTCCGCCCCGCGCGATGATCGGGTGTCACCGCGACGATCCCGAGCCTTTCTCCGCGTGCCCCCCGGGCCTCCCACACACCCGCCCGGGTCGGGGCCGACGTCGGGCCGGCCGTCAGATCGAGCCGCGATCCCGATTCGAGATGGATCAGTTCGACCGCGCCCGTGCGCACTGCGGGGCGTGTCCCCGCGATCGACGACGCGGCCCCCACGGGCGCGGCGCTGCGGCGGACGATCTCCTGCATTAACGGCAGCATCAGCGGCTTGGCCGGCAGGTCCGTCCACGCCGTATCCGGCGGCGAGGCGAACACCCACACCCGGTCGCGCGGCACGAACAGGAACGCCCCGATGCCCGCGCCACCGCCCGCCGCCGCGAGCACGACGCGATCCCGCCGCGCCTCGGCCCGCAACGCCCGCGTCACCGTCACCCCCCCGGCCAGCGGGGCGAGATCGCCCGACAGCAGCGGCAGCGTTCCCGCCGCCGGGCCCGGTTCGAGCGTCGAGGGCGGGTCGAGCAGCACCGGCTCGCGGGAGAACTCGGTCTCGATCCCCAGCGCCGTTCGCATCGCGTCGGGCCAGCGTTGCGCGCCCGGGTCGTTGGGCGGGAAGATCACGAGCGTTCCGCCCCGGTCAACGAACGCCGCGCACGCGGCCCACGCTTCGCCCGAGAGCAGATCGGGCCGGGTCAGCACGGCCGCGTCGAGGCCGGCCAGATCGGCAGCCGACGAAAGCCCCGGGGCGTTGATCTCGCGGATCTCGATCGGTGTCAGCGGGTCGGGCTTGAGCGCGGTGCGGACCCAGTCGGCGGCGTCGAACCGTTCGAGCGACCCGCCGCCCCGCCGCGCGTGGACCACGCCGACGCGCACCGTCCGCCGGACGCGGATCGTCCGGAGCAGGGTGCTGTCGGCCTCGATCGCGTCGATGGGCGCTTTCGTGCGCACACCGGCGCGCAGCGCGAGGTCCCCGCCTTCGTCGTCCCCGTTTTGCCCGGGGAGGTCGAGCACAACCGGCACCGCGACCGACCGTTCGCCTTCGGGCAAGGTGAACGCCTGCTCGGTGCGCATCGTTTCACCGCGGCCGATCGATTCGATCTTCAGCAGGGCCCGGGCCTCGGGCAGGTCGCCGCCCTCTCGCACGATCGTGGCGATCGCCTGCGACGCGGGGGAAGGGTCCCCCGGAAGAACGACGCCACGCCCCGCCGAGAGCGATACGAGCCGCAGGTTCGGCGGGTCGTCTGCCGCGGGGGCCGTGATGCGCACGGGGAACGGCGGTGGTGCGGGGGCATCCCCTGAATCCGGGTATTCCCCGAGCCCGGACCCGCGCCGCCAGTCGCTGATGAGCACCGCGCGCGTCTCGCCCGATTCGGGTTCGACCGAGCCGGGCAGCAGCGCGAGCACGCCGGCGAGATCCATCGCGCTGTCGGTCGGTTCGATGGCGTTGATCCGCTCGCGGGCGGCGTCGATGTCGAGCGTCGCCGGGGTGATGACTGCGGAGGCTGGGGCCGCCGCGGTGAGCAGCGCGACCCGATCGCCCGGGCCCGCGGCGAGCCGGTCGATCAGTTCGAGGGCGGTCTGCTTGTGCCGGTCGAGCGTGGTTCGGCCCGACGCGTCACGCAGGCCCGAGGTCAGGCTGTTGTCGATCACCAGCACGAGGGTCCGCCCGCCGGCGCCCGCTTCGGGGCCGAACACGGGGCGGGCGATCGCCGCGGCGAGGACGGCGATGAGCAGACACCGCGCCGCGAGCAGGAGGATCTGTTCGAGGGTGCGTCGTCTGCGTCGTCTGCGGTGGGCCTCCACGAGGAAGCGCATCGCGGCCCAGCGCACGGGCCGGCGTTTCCGGCGTAATAACAGGTGGATCAGGATCGGGATCGATACCGCCGCGAGCCCCGAGAAGAAGATGAGTGGGTGGAGCAGTGTCATCGTCGGGCGTGGTCGGGTCCGTGGAAAGATGCGCACATGGCGTGGTGGTTCATCCGAACTTCGATCGTTTCATCTGCGCCGCTCGTCGGGCGATGAACGCAGACAGCGGCGGGCCGAGCCAGTCGTGGGTGTTCACGAGCGCCGAGTCGAACCCGAATGAGCGAGTCAGCCGTTCGAGCGCCTGGACATGGGCCTCGAATGCTTCCCGGTATGCCTCGCGGACGGCGACGGGGTCCACACGGATGGGGGGCTCGCCTTCGAGCCCCTCGAAGAGCGCGGGGGTGTCGATCGAGAGCGTGCGTTCCGCCTCGTCGACGATGCGGAACAGGATCATGTCGTGCCCGCGGTGGCGCACGCGGGCCAGTGCGGCCCGCAGCGTCTCGATATCCTCGAAGAAATCGCTGATCAGCACGATCAGGCAGCGGTTGCCGAGCCGGCCCAGGGTCTGGTCGATCACGCGGGCGGTGTTGGTGGGGCGGTCGACGGGGTGCGTCGAGAGCGTCTCGACAATCTTGCGCCACGTCCCGCGTCGGCTCGAACGGTTCACGATCGACAGCAGCTCGTCGGCGAAGACGCCCAGCCCGACGCGGTCGCCCTGCCGGAGTGTGATGTACCCGATCGCGGCGGCGAGGGCGGTGGCGTGGTCGAACTTGGTCCATTCGAGCCGACCGTCGAGCGATCGCTGCACCCCCGCCCCGCTGGCTTCTTTGAACGAGCGGGTGCCGAAGTTCATCGAGCCAGAGGCGTCGACGAGCAGGACGAGGTCGAGGTTGGTTTCCTGCTGGTACTGCTTGAGCTGGAGCTTGTCGGTCCGCCCGTAGACCTTCCAGTCGAGGTGCCGGATGTCGTCGCCGGGCGCGTAGGGGCGGTGCTGGGCGAACTCGACGGAAAACCCCTGATAGGGCGAGCGGTGCTGCCCGCTCATCACGCCCTCGACGATCATCTTGGCCCGCAGCTCGAACGAGCCGAGACGCGCGAGGGTCTGCGGGTGCAGATAGAGCGTCGCGTCGGCGGCGCGTTGTGTCCCCGCACCGGGGCCGGGCCTGCTTTCCGGATCGTCGGGCATCGGCAGATCGTACCGCCGGGGGCGTGCACATGTTCGCGACAACCGGTGTGGGGCGGGCATGGCCGGTCGGTCGGGTTCTCCCCCGCAACAGAGTGGGGGGCGTGTGGGGGGAC
>JALWOY010000023.1 GCA_027083355.1 Phycisphaerales bacterium
GAGGAGCCAGGCGTGGGCCTGTTCGTCGGTGACCTGTTCGTCGGCGTCCTTGCGGCGCTTTTCGACGTCGGCCGTGCAGTCGGACTCGACCTTGTACAGGTCGTAGATGATGTCGAGGGCGGGGCTGGCTTCGGGGTGGTAGCGCTCGGCGCGGTACAGGTAGCGTCGGGCGTGCATCCAGCAGGTCGCCAGCGTGTAGTCGGGGGTCCACAGGTCGACGGTGTTGCCGTCTTCGTCGATGATCTGCTGGACGCCACCGTTGCGGGTGCGAGCCTTCTCCAGCGAGGAGTAGACGACGTAGTCGTCCGACATCAGGATGCCGGCGAAGTCGTGCAGCAACTCGCGGGCGGCGGGGGTGCCACGCGTGCTCACCAACTGGAAGTAGACGCCGACGCCGTCGCTGAGCGTCCACAGCCACCAGCGCTTGCTTCCGCCCTCCTTGGGCATCATCCGCCAGGGGGTCTCGTCAGCGAAACAGACCGGGGCCTGCAGGATGCGCTTGTGCAGCGCCAGCAGCGACGGCAGCAACAGCAGGTACAGAGCTTCGAGCTGGTCCCACAGCGTCTGGCGGGTGACGTCGAGGCCCGCCCGCTTCATGCGCTTGACCTGGCGATTCAGCGGCAGGGCGTCTTCGTACTTGTCGACGGCGACCTGGGCGGCGAAGTCAACCCCGTAGCGACCACCCGACACGAGCTTGGTGGGGCCGGGTGCCGTGGTGATCCAACCACAGCAGCGGCACCGGTACTTGTGACAGTGATGCTCCCGCAGTTCGTAGCAGATCCGCTGGACGCCGACTTCTTCGGAGTCCTCGGTCTGCCCCTCCATCTCGACGAGGTCTCCATCGCACTTCCGGCAGCCGCCCTGCATGTCGTCCGGCGCCAAGGTGTGGTGGACTTCGCGGACGGGGAGCTTGGGCTGTTCGGTGCGCTTCGCACCGGTCCGCTTGCGACGCCGACGCCGCGGCTTGCTGTCCTTGTCGTCGTCGTCCGCTTCCTTGTCGTCGTCGGCCCGGGACCGCCGCTCCGACGTCGAGCCGTACAGGCTGCGGTTCCGTTCGTCGAGCTGGCGCTGCAGCCGGGAGAGTTCCCCGGCGAGTTCGAGCTGCAGGTCGCGGCTGGTGGCTTCGGCGAGCTGCTCGACGAGCTTGCCGATGCGCTTCAGCAGCAGCTCGTTTTCGTTGGCGAGCGCCTGGCGCTGCTTCCACAGTTCCCGCTTGGCCAACTCAGATGCTGCCAGCTCAGCCTTGAGCCTGGCCCGGGCGGTCTCGGATTCGTGTAACGCCTGCTCAGCTTCCTGCTGGGCCTGGCGGGCTTCGCGCAACGCCTGCTCAGCGGCGTGAGCGCGCTGCTCGGCCTGCATCACGGCGAAGGCCACATCGGTCGACGCCCGGGCGCGGACCGCCTCGACGTTGAACTCGAATCCCAGTGGATTGCGCCCGTCCTGCATGCCATGCACATAACGCCGCGCATGGATGCTGACGACCACAAAAACGACGACCAGCGCTACTTTTTCGACGGACCGTAGGAGGCTCGGTGCTGCGTCGCTCGCTCCAGGAACAGGTTGAGTTCCGTCACATCCAGCCGCAACGGATGACCTCCCCGATCCTCCTGCCAGAGCGCGGGGAACCGGCCCCGGGTCAGACGCTTTGCGTAGATGCAGAGACCCGTCCCGTCCCACAGCAGCACCTTGGCGCTGTTCCGACGACGGTTGACGAAGAGGAACAGGTCGCCACTCTGCACGTCGCGGTGGAACTCCGACTGGACCAGACCGGCCAGCCCGCGGAAGCCGAGCCGCAGATCGGTGGGCCGAGTCCGGGCCCACACCTGCACTGCCGTCGTGCGGCCCAACATCAGGACAGCCGCTGCAGCACGGTGACCACGCCGTCGAGGTCCAGGCCCTCGACGCGGAACCCCGATGGCGTCACGACCGCCAGCCTGCCGCTGACGGCTTCGCTCGCCGGGGTGGCGACAGCGGTGCTCGAACGGAGCACCACCGGGACGAAGCCCGGCCGCCGGGTCGGTTCGCCGGACGCCTCCAGCCAGCGGGACAGGGTCGGGCCCGCGATCCCCAGCGCCCGAGCCGTCGCGGTCACGCTGCGGCCGGCAGCCACCTCGGCGGCCGCCAGCTCCGTCACCTGGGTGCGGACGTCCAGCGGGTAGCCGTCAGCGGCACGGCGCGGGCGGGTGCGGTGAAGAAGAGCACGGGCGGTCGGGATGTCGAGCATGATGGCCTCCGGTTGGTGGGGC
>JALWOY010000024.1 GCA_027083355.1 Phycisphaerales bacterium
GTCGGGGGGTGGGGGCGCACGGTCGGGGCTTGTTGTTGTGCGAATGGAGGAGAGAAGAAGGGAAGAAAGAGACAGGCGGGACGCCTTTCCCACCGGGAGAAAAGGGGAGCCCTTGCATCCGGTCGGGGCCGATCAGTTTTCTTCGTTCTTGTGCCGCGCCTGTTCTGCGGGCTTGCCGACGAGAACCCGGGCGAGCACGTCGGAGAGGTGGACGCCTCGTTCGTCTTTCTGTCGCTGGCCTTCGAGCCCGAGGGCCGACAGCGCGCCGTAGCCCAATCCCATCGAGATGAGCGACCACGCCAGGACGTAGGGCGTGAAGCGGTCGCTCACCGCCCCCTCGCGTTGGGCGCGTTCGAGCTCGGCCATGATGAAGGCGTGGACGCTGCCGATGTGGTCCGCGACGGCTTCGCGGATCTTCTCGTCCTCGACCTCGCTGATCGCCTGGAGGAAAACGCGGTAGGGGTCGCGCCCCTCGGGGCTGACCATCGGGTTGTCGCCGATCAGACGCGCGAGCCGCTCCGCCGGGGTGTCGGCGTCGGCGAGGTCGCGTTCCCACTGCTCGAGCGTCCGCTTGCCCGTCCGGGAGATGATCGCGACGAACAGGTCGCGCTTGGACTTGAAATGGCGGTAGATGATCGGCTCGGTCACGCCGGCGGCCTTGGCCAGCTGGGCCGTCGTGGCGCGGGCGTAGCCGTACTTCGAGAAAATGACCGCGGCGCAGTCGAGCATCTGTTCTCTGCGCTGGGCCGCGGGCAATCGGCTCATTCCGGTCCTCCTCGTCACGGTCCCCGCATATCCGGGGCCTTCTGACTTTACGTTCACTTCGGTTATCCGGCTCTTTCTCTTGACGATCGATCCTTCGAATCGATCATTCGGCCGTCGTCCTCGAGGGGCACCGGGTCGTACCCGCCGGGGTGCAGGGGATGGCAGCGGAAGACACGCCGGACCGTCAGGGCCGAGCCCCGGCACGCCCCGTATCTCCGGTACGCCTCGAGCGCGTAGCGGCTGCACGTCGGCTCGAACCGGCACTGGCCCCCGATCAGCGGCGAGAGTGTGAACCGGTAAACCCAAATCGCCGCGATGAACGGCCACGCCGACGGGGGCGCCCGGTGTTTACGTCCCGCGTTCATGGGTCCCCTCCCCGCGACGGCGGAGCCGCCTTGCATGCTCGCGGTGGCAACGCCCGACGAGATCCACGAGCAGCGTGCGGTAGGTCCGCAGCGGCAGGGGGGCGTGCGGGCGGACACTGACGATGATGTCGTACGCCTGCCCCTCGGCCGGGGTCGCCAGACGCGACCGCTCGTGGCGGAAAGCCTCGCGCAGAAGCCGCTTGATGCGGTTGCGGTCGACCGCCCGGCCGACGCGTCGGCCCACGGCCAGCCCGAGGCGGTGTTCCGGGAGGCCGTTGGGGCGGATGAACACCAGCAGGGGGCCGCCCGCTTTTTTGATCCGGGCGCGATAGACCGCCTTGTAGTCCGCGTCCCGGGAGAGCCGGTGTCGCTTGCGGTAGAAAAGGCTCTTTGCTCCCGGGTTCGGCATCGGTTGACGTTATGCGGCCGATCGGGTTCAGGGCGTCGAGTTCGGCCCGGTCGCTTCGGGGTCGTAGCCGAGCCCGTTCCAGAGGCTGTTGTCTCCCCGGTCTTCTTCGACGTCGCCCCGTTCGAGGTCGCGGACGACATAGCCCAACGCCTCCAGCGTCAGCCCCTTGGCGTGACCGTCGAGGAAGGCAACGTTGGCCCGACGGTTGTGCCGGTTGTCGGCGGGGCTGGGGCCGTCGTCCTGGGCGAATGTCGTGGCGTGGGTGCGTTGCGGGTCGAGCCGGGGCGGGTCGAGGGTGTACGCGTGCTCGCGCGTGCCCGTGACAGGGATGCGGTTCTGGTTGCCCTTGCTGTCGGCGAAGCAGATCGTCCGGGCGGCCATCAGGATATTCGCCTCGCGGACCGGGAAGTTGGCGGCGGAGCCGTCGGGGCGCTGGCCGCGGGTGTTGCCGAGATAGAGGTAGTTGTAGCCGTAGCTGCCGTTGCGGAGGCTCTTGATCTCTCCGTTCTGAGCGATGTAATCATCGACGTCGTGGATGGGATCGCGGAAGACGTCGTTGTCGATCCGAGGCATGTCGTCGGTGGCGCCGGTGCCGTCGGGGCCGCCGGTGAAGTCCGCCTGCTCCTCGGGTGTGCGGGGGGCGTAGGGCTGGCCGACGTAGTCACCCACGGCGAAGTGCCACCGGGCGCGGGGTCGGCCCGTGGCGGTGTGCGTCTGTCCCGCGGGCAGGCGGAACGCCGGGAGCATCTCGTTGTCGTTCATGTAAAGGGCGAGCCCCTGGCCGAGCGAGCGGAGATTGGCCATGTCCACGGTGGCCATGGCGGTGCGTCGGGCGGCCCCGAGCGCGGGCAGGAGGATACCGATGAGCAGGGCGATGATGGCGATGACCACGAGCAGCTCGATGAGCGTGAAACCTCGGAACGGGTGCTGTTCGGGATAGCGTGTGCGGCGTGTCATGGGGCCTCCAGTGGTATTTGTTGAAACTGAGTCTCAATTGCAATAATCTAGGCCGCATGAATCCGTCCTGTCAAGCGGCTGACGGCGGAATCCGGCACCGCCACCTACCGTCCACCATGACCAACCCCAACGACACCTACACCAGCCCGCTTGCGAGCAGAAACGCGAGCCCGGAGATGCTCCGCCTCTGGTCGCCCCGGCACAAGTTCAACACCTGGCGTCGCGTCTGGCTCGCGGTGGCCGAGGCGCAGTATGAGGTCACGAAGCATTGGGGAGATGGCTCTTCAGAAGGAGGCCCGAGCGGAAGCGAGGGCTCAGGCGAGGGGAGCAAACCACTCGCTGCCGCTCGTGGCTCCTTCGGTCCGCATGCCGGCCCTCTGGTGACGCGCGAACAGGTCGAGGAGCTCCGGGCCGTGGTCGAGCGGGGCATCACCGACGCCGAGATCGCCCGGGCGGGCGAGCTCGAGCGAGAACTCCGCCACGACGTGATGGCCCATGTGCATTGCCTGGGCGAGCAGTGCCCCAAGGCGAAACCGATCATTCATCTCGGGTGCACGAGCCAGGACGTGGTGTGCAACGCGGATCTTCTGATTCAAGCGGAAGCCCTGTCGCTGATCGGTGAGAAGGTCGATCGGGCCATGCAGAGCCTCGGCGCGTTCGGGGAGGCTTACAAGTCGGTTCCGACGTTGGGGTTCACACATTATCAACCCGCGCAGCCGACAACGGTCGGGCGCAGGGCGGTCGGTTGGGCGCACGACCTGTGGGAGTGCAAACTCAACGAATGGCCCAAGTGGAACGGGGAAGGGCCCCTGCGGGGGTTTCGCGGGGCGACCGGCACACAGGCTTCGTTCCTCGCGTTGTTCGGCGGCGATCACACGCTCGTCGAGGCGTTCGAGGCGAGCGCGGTGTTCAAGCTGCGGGCCATGATCGGCTGGGAGTCGGAAGAGTCCATCGACAGCATGTTCGAGGCATGGCGAGAATTAGACGAGTACGCCACCGAAATCCTCTTAGGAGAAGAACGTTTTCGGGTCGATGGTATGTTCGAGGATTGGCGAGAAGAAGAGGGCGAGGAGGATATCGAATGGAGCTGGGAGGAGAACCCTCCGCGGGAATACATCGAGATGAACACCTTTCAGTGCGTCGGCCAGACGTATCCGCGAGTGCGCGATACGCAAACGCTCGCCGACCTCGCCTCCGTCGCCGCCGTCCTCCACAAGATCGCCACCGATATCCGCCTGCTCTCCAACCGCAAAGAGATTGACGAGCCCTTCGGCGACAAGCAGATCGGCTCGTCGGCCATGCCGTACAAGCGCAACCCCATGCGCTGCGAGCGCATCTGCGGGCTGAGCCGATTCGTCATGAACCTCGTCGGCAACGCCTACGACACCGCCGCCACGCAGTGGCTCGAACGCACGCTCGACGATTCCTCGAACCGACGCCTCTCGCTGTCCGAGGCGTTCCTCGCCCTCGACGGGGCCCTCGACCTGATGCACAACGTCGCCTCGGGTCTGGTCGTGCACGAGGCGACGGTTCGCAAGAACCTGATGGCGGAACTGCCCTTCCTCGCCACCGAGAACATCCTGATGGAAGCCGTCAAGGCCGGCGGCGATCGGCAGGACCTGCACGAGCGCATCCGCGTGCACGCGCAGGAGGCCGGGCACCGCGTCAAACACCTGGGTCTGGACAACGACCTGCTCGACCGCCTCCGCAACGACTCCGCGTTTGCGGCGGTGCACGATCGGCTGACCGATGACGACCTGCTCGACCCGATGAAGTACGTGGGCCGGGCGGTGGAGCAGACCGAGCGCTTCATCGCGGAGGTCATCGACCCGATGAAGGATTGGTACGAGGATGAGTTCGAGGCGATGGGAGACTCGGAACCGAGGGTGTGACGCCGGGTTGTTGATCTACCTGAAAACCTCGATACGCGTTCGGGTTTCCTTGTGAAGCCCTCGCTTTCGCTCGGGCTCCTTATCAGAGGTGATGCAAGGTACAAAGAGGCCCGAGCGGAAGCGAGGGCTCATCTCGGGCTCGACCCGAGGACAACCTTGCATCTCTGTCTTTCAATCGAGGCTCTTGCCTTGCTGTTCATTCACATACCGGATCGCGCCGTGCACGCCGGTTTCGTTGAACAGATACCGCGTGCTGCCATGCCGCGTCCAGACCCGGCTGGTTTTTTCGACAACACCCTCGGCGCGCAAGCGTCTTGTCGCCCACGCTTTGAACTCGCGCAGGGGTTTCTCGGGTTCGCACGGGCAGGACACGACGACATGCACGTGGTTCGTCCGCACATGCAGTGCGAAGATCCGCCATGTCTTCTGTTCTGCATGCTCGATGATGGCCGACGCAACCAATCGGCGTGCCGTCTTGTCGAGACGGACGGGTTTGTCGCGGAGCTCGCGGCGTTCGTAGCGAAACCTGCGTTTGCTCGCGGGGAGATAGGGCGTGCCGAAACGGTTGTGGATCGGGTCCGCCGAGCCTCGCGGGTCGCCGTGGAGCCACGTGCCGTATGTGGTCCAGGTGATCAGGTAGGAGAGCGGGCCGGGCACATGTTGAGTGTAAACGGAGACCTTCGTTTCCGTCGAAAGCCCTCGCTTCCGCTCGGGCCTCATTTTCAGAGACGAAACGGGACACAAATAGGCCCGAATGGAAGTGAGGGCTCGGGTTGTTCTCGGGAGTGTGTGTTGCCAAAACGAAGAAAACGGCCCGCGTCGCAGACCGCTTTCTTCGTTCTCGCTGGGCCGATCAATTTTCGAACTAAGCCACGATCGGCCTGCCACCCCCCAAACGCCACGAGAGGCGACTACCCACCGTGAACGACTGTGCCACATGTGCCGGTTTGTGCCACATAATCGCCAGAAAAAATCGCATTTTTTGTTGCCGACACCCGAACACAACCCTGTGTTGAAGCCCGGTTTATCCTCTCGCCATGCTCGTCAAGCTTTTCCGGTGCACCGTCGACCAGCGCGAGGCGTTCGCACGCGGCCAGGCCGCGTGGCGCGGGCTCGTCGGGCTGCCGGGCTTTGTCGCCCAGTGCGGCGGTTGGACTCGGCCGGGCCCGGATCGGGCGGTCATCGTCGGGTTCTGGAACGATCGTGCCTCGTATGACCGCTTCATGGCGGCCGATCATGACCGGATCTACACCGACGCCGACCAGAGCGGGACATACCACGACCCGACGGCGGTGCTCGCCGGGGTGGTCCACCTCATGCCGGGGTCGGCTGAGAAGATCACCGAAGCCGTCGGCCGGGCGGGGCTGCTCCGCGTGGCGGATTGCCGGGTGAAGCCCGGTTGCGAGGCGCATTTTCTTGATGTTCAGCGCGGCGTCTGGCTCCCCGGAATGCGGGAGGCCCCCGGTATGCTCGGCGGGGTGTTCGCCCGCGGACTCGACGATCCTCTCCGGTATCTCGTGCTGACGTTGTGGGCGAGCGAGGCCGACCACGACGCCTACAGCCGCGATCGTCTCGGCCCGCTGCGTGGGCGTGCCCGGCCCGAGGCCGACGTCGAGGCGTTGGAAGGGGCGAGTGTCCGTCTTGAACCCGCGTGGTGTGTCGTTGAAGTGTGATGCGGCCCGCTGTGCGCCGCAGATTCGCGGATCAGGTCCGCATACGATCCCTCGTCACAGAGATCAATCTCCAACAAACCCGGGAGCCACATCATGCCCGAACCGACCATCAATGTCCGCGAGATCCTCGGCGACGAGGCCGACCAGCTGCTCGGTTATGAATCGAAGACGATCAGCAAGAGCGCCCTGCACCTGCCGGGGCCGGACTTCGTCGCGGACGTGTTCGCGGAGACCGACCGCAACGCGGCGGTGCTGCGTAATTTTCAGTACATCCTGAACACGGGTCGGCTCGCGGGCACGGGGTATGTTTCGATCCTGCCGGTGGATCAGGGGATCGAGCATTCGGCGGGGGCGTCGTTCGCGCCGAACCCGGAGTATTTCGACCCCGAGAAGATCGTCGAGCTGGCGATCGAGGGCGGGTGCAACGCCGTCGCGTCGACGTTCGGCGTGCTCGGGGCGGTCGCCCGGAAATATGCGCACAAGATCCCGTTCCTCGTCAAGTTCAACCACAACGAGCTGCTGACCTATCCCAACAAGTTCCGGCAGATCCCGTTCGGCTCGATCCGTCAGGCGTACCTGATGGGGGCCGTGGCGGTGGGGGCGACGATCTACTTCGGCTCCGACGATTCGAGCGACGAGATCCAGTATGTCGCGGACATGTTCGCCGAGGCGCACGAACTGGGTATGGTCACGGTGCTCTGGTGCTACCTCCGCAACAGCGCGTTCAAGAAGGACGGTGTCGATTACCACACCGCCGCCGATCTGACCGGGCAGGCGAACCACCTCGGCGTGACCATCCAGGCGGACATCGTGAAGCAGAAACTGCCCACGGTCAACGGCGGGTACAAGGCGTTGAACACCGGCGACTCGTCCTACGGGAAGTTCAACCCGAAGATCTACACCGAGCTGAGCGGTTGCGACGAGAACGGGCACGGCGGGAACCTGATCGACCTGTGCCGGTATCAGGTGATCAACAACTACATGGGGCGTGTGCCGCTGATCAACTCGGGCGGCGCGAGCAGCGGCGAGGGCGATCTGGCCGAGGCTGTCAAGACGGCGGTGATCAACAAGCGTGCCGGGGGCATGGGGCTGATCTCGGGCCGGAAGGCGTTCCAGAGGCCGATGAAGGAGGGGGCGGCGTTGCTGCACGCGATCCAGGACGTGTACCTCGACAAGAGCGTGACGATCGCCTGAGCCGGGTTCGGTGTGATGGTTGAAAGTGAGCCGCGGGTTCTTCGGGCCCGCGGTTTTTTCATGCCGGGAAGCAGGCGCCGAACCGAAGCAGCAGCCTCGGGTCGCCCTTGAGCCTGATCTTGCGCCGCAGCAGCGAGCCCACCAGCCCCTTGTCGCCGCGGAGAAACCCGAGCCAGGCGTCGGTGTCCGCGATCATGCGCAGGCTCGGCTTGCCGACGAGCCCGTCTTCGATCGACAGTGCCCCGTCGGCGATGCGGACCGTCGCCTCCAGCGATTCGCGTCCCGTGAACGTGAAGTGGTATGTCGCGTCAAGCCCGGAGGCGGCGCCCTTCTGGAAGAGATGCGGGAGGAAATCGACGAACCCGCGGACCGTGGTCGGGCGGAGCCCGCTGCTGACGATCTTCACTGTTTTGTGGGGGAATCGTTTTTCGACGTGTGCGATCGCGTCGGACCCCTTGACCGCGTAGACCGTTTCTTCCTTGTCCTGGAACGGCCTGACCACATCCGCGATGAACTTCTTCTTGTTCTCTTTGAAAGGCCCGATCACGTCCTCGCCCGCGGGGCAGACGGCGACGCAGTACGCCGCCTTGTAGTTGGGACCGAACCCGAGGCTCTGCCACATCGAGACGGTCTCGTGGTCCTCGATCCGGCGGCGGTATTTTCTGGCGCTCCCGGCGTCGGCGATCGTCTCGACCCAGTCGGCAAACCCGGACATGAACTCACGGTAGTTGTGCGTGTAGCACGAGGCGAAATCGAACGCCCCGTCCGGCTTGATCGCCCCCGTGGGGCAGGCGGCGACGCACAGCCGGCATTCGAAGCACGGGTTGAAGTCGAGGGGCCGGCCGGCGGCGTGCCCGCGATCCGGTTCGATGTCGGTGACGATCGTCCCGAGCATGATGCCGCTTCCGAAGCGAGGGTGGATCACGCAGCGGTGAATGCCGGAGACGCCCATGCCGGCGGCCTCGGCGACCGGCTTGTGCGCGACGACCCACGGGCGTTCGGGCCAGTTGTCCATCTCCATCGGGAACCCCATCGAGGGGGCGAGAGCACGGACACCGACGGATTCGAGCGCACGCACGGCCCGTCGTGCGATGGCGCTGACCCGGTGGTCCGTCTCGTGAAACTCCTTGTTGGCGATCGAGCGGGCCGGCGAGCGGAGGGGCTCGCGGTTCATCCGGACGACGAAACTGACGAGCGTCTTCGCCCACGGGACGCGGCGGAGGATGTGCGGCCGTTCGTGTTCGAGCGCGGGGGCGTTGATGCCGACGAGTCCGGCGTCGTCGGCGCCCGCGTCGAGGAGCAGGCCGCGGATCGCGTCGGGCGACAGCTCGGCCCGCGATTCGATTGTCAGCGGGGTGTTCACGGTGGCTCCTTCATCTATTGTATATACAAGTATACGGTGCGGCTTCTTCCCGGTCCCGCGCATTTCTTTTTCAAACGGGTTTCGCGTTGAGGATCGCTGATGTCAGTTCTTTGCCGAGCGTGCGTTCGGCCTCTCGCTGGGCTTGCTCCCACGCGGGCCTGATGCGGATGAAGAGGCGTCGCCCCGCGGGCGTGAGCCGGAGTGTTTCCCGCCGGCGGTCGCCGGTGTTTTCCCTTTGGATCCACCCGTGTTGTTCGATGCGGTCGAGGTTCCGGCTCATCGTGGATGGTTCGGTCGCCAAAGCCCGTCCGAGGTCGGCGGCGCACGCGTGGTTCGGCCCGGCGTGTGCGATGGCGGCGAGGATGTTCAGCTGGGCGGTGGTGACGCCGAGGTCGCGGGTGTGTTTTTCGTAGATGCCCGTGATGGTCCTGTTGAGTCTGCGGATGCGCATGGCGAGGCAGCGGCGGGCGAGCACGCCGGCAAACTCTTCGCATGCGGAAGTTTGGGGGGTGGGCACGGAGATATTGTATATACAAACACCGGTGGGTCAAATGCTCGGGGTTTCTTCCTGAGCCCTCGCTTCCGCTCGGGCCTCTCTTTGGGGGAAGTTGAAGGTGAAGAAGAGACAGGCGGGATGCCTGTCCCACCGAGGGGTGGAGAGATATGGAGAGACGGGCAAGATGCCCGTCCCACGAGGTGGAGGAGAGATATGGAGAGACGGGCAAGATGCCCGTCCCACGAGGTGGAGGAGAGATATGGAGAGACGGGCAAGATGCCCGTCCCACGAGGTGGAGGAGAGATATGGAGAGACGGGCAAGATGCCCGTCCCACGAGGTGGAGGAGAGATATGGAGAGACGGGCAAGATGCCCGTCCCACGAGGTGGAGGAGGGAGAGAAGAGGGT
The DNA here is from genome assembly GCA_027083355.1 of Phycisphaerales bacterium. Taxonomy (GTDB): domain Bacteria; phylum Planctomycetota; class Phycisphaerae; order Phycisphaerales; family UBA1924; genus UBA1926. Next base: position 9,522 of record JALWOY010000024.1, read on the forward strand.
GCCCCTCACCCCGGCCCTCTCCCCGCAGAGCGGGGAGAGGGAGGATGAGAAAGCCCTCGATCCCGCTCGGGTCTCCTTCGCGTGGGCTCTTGTCTATCTGGTATCGCCTTTCATTCACGCGGTCGGTTTCAGGGGCACCCGCCGACGAACGAACTCACGAACACGTTCAGGTCGTTCAGGTCGAACACGCCGAACGGCTCGGCGAGGTCCGCCGCGGGGTCCTGGGCGACGAAAGCCGCGACGAAGGCGGAGATGTCGTTGAGGTCCAGCACGCCGAAGGGCAGGGCGATGTCGGCGGGGTTGCAGCCCTGAGTTGAGATTGTGAAGTTGATGGTCGCATCGCCGCCGGGCAGGCCGTCGCCGCTGGGCAGGGTGCCGGCGGCGATCTCACCGTCGAGAGCGGCACCGCCGAAGGTGATCGTGTCGGCGACGGTGAGCGTGTAGGCCCCGCTGTCGAGGGCGGTCGTCGGGGTGAGCACGACGCGGTTGGATTCGGGCTGGGACATCGTCATCGCGACAGCCCCGCCCGGGCCGGTGAGTGTGAAGTCGCCGAGCGAGGCATTGATCGGGTCTGAAAACACAACCTCGACCTGGGCCGCGTCGGGCACGATCTGCCCGGGCGTGGGGATCGTGGCGACGATCTTGGGCGGTCCGTCGGCATAGCCCTCAAGCGTTGCGCCGTCGAGCAGGATCCAGGTGTCCGGGTCGAGGCTGACGGTGCCGACCGGGCCCGGGACGGGGATGAGGTAGTGCTGCGTGCGGGCCGAGTTCTGCACGGTCGTGGGCAGGCCGTCGAGGGCGATATCGACGGGCATGACGAACGTGGGCATGGACACGCTCTGGATCTGCCGCAGGCGGAGGCGGACATAGTCCTGGCCGTTGATGTTGGCGTTCTCCCAGCCGAAGGCGTAGATCAGCTGCCCGGGTTGATAGACCCACTGGTCGAAGAACGCGGTGAGGTCGAGGCCCGACGAGCTCTCGGCGACCTGCTCGAAGTCCGCGGTCGTCGCGGCGGAGTATGCGAACTGGGCGCGGTAGTCGGCGAGGAACTGGAAGAACGTCGCGTCGCCCATGATGCCGCGGAGCATGTGTAACACCCACGCCGCTTTGAGGTAGGTCGTGTCAAACGCGAACATCCGGCCCACGTCGTCGGTCTGGTAGACGTAGACGCTCTGGTTGGCGGCGGCGAACGGGTCGGGCCTGCGGTTGTTCATCGAGTTGACGAGGGCGGGGTGTCCCGTGCTGCCGGGCTTGAACTCGTTCCAGAGCGCCTCGGTGTAGGTCGCGAAGCCCTCGTTGAGCCAGATGTCCGACCATGTCCGGCAGGTGATCATGTCGCCGAACCATTGGTGGCCGAGTTCGTGGGCGGTGACGTATTCGAGGAACGTGCCCTGTCCCGTGTTGGTCTGGTGCTCCATGCCGCCGCTAAACGGGAACTCGTAGATGCCGTACTTCTCGTCGATAAACGGGTACAGCCCGTAGAGATCGCTCAGCACGCCGAGCATGGTGACGACCTCGCTCCACGCGGCCCGGTTGGCGGAAGTGTCGTCCGACGGATAGATGTTGAACTCGACGGGCATGTTGTGGACGGTCTGCCCGTCGTCGTAGGTGAACGTCTCGGTCCAGGTGTTGTACGGATGACTGCCCAGCATGACGAGGTACGTCGAGATCGGGTAATCGCTGTGCCAGCGGTACCGGCTCCGCCCGCCGGGGAGCGAATCCACCCCCATCAGCACGCCGTTGGACACACTGCGCATGTTCGACGGCGCGATCAGGGCCATGTCGAGTGTTGCCTTGTCGGCGTTGTCGCCCGGGTCGCCCCAGGCGCCGTCCTTGCAGGGCCACCAGGTATAGGCGTAGTACGGCTCGCTGAGCGACGCGATCACGGGCTGCCCTCCGGGATAATCGACCTCGATCGACCCGAAGCCCCGGCTGACGGCGACGCCGTTGAAGTCGATCCGCACGTCGAACTGGTCGCCCGTGTTGAAGGTGGTGCCCAGCAGCACGCGCCGCGTCACGGTGTCGATGTTCTGGACCGTGACGGGCGAGCCGTCGACGGTGGCGCCCGTGATCGTGAAGTTGGACCGGAGGCGGATGTCGAAGGTGGTCAGGCCGTCGACGAGCGAGCGCACGGTCATGGTGTTCGAGCCGACGATGGTCAGGTCGGTGCCGCTGACGGACAGGTCGAGCTCGACGTCGTTGTGCAGCAGGTCGGTGTCGGCCAGCCCGCCGGGGCCGAGGGGCTGGTGGGCGTCGCCGTCGGTCCGGTTCAGTTCCGCCAGGATCGCGGCGGCCGCTTTTCCGCAGCCCGCTGGCTGGATGAGCGAGGCGTCGGCGGGCGGACGGGCGATCAGTGGACGCCGGGTCGATTCACCGATCTGCGTCGGTTCGGCCCCGGCGACGGCGGACAGACAGATCAGCGCGGCGAGACCCGCGAACCCCGGCAGACGGAAGATCGGCATGGTGTTTCCTTTCGCGAGCCGACCCCGCGCGTGGTGCAGGACCGGACCCCCGCTTTATTGTCGGATTGTTCCCGGCAGGATTCAAGAGGAATCTGTTGTTGGTGGTCCGGAATAGGCTCCGGCGGTGCTGCGTTTGTTCTGCGCAATGGAGCGATCTTGTCGCCAGAGGGGGCTCAACGAGCCACGACCGTGAGGGTGTGGTCATCGGCTCTCGAGAGAGAAACCGCTCCCTGACGATTGTGGTTCGTCAGAAACAGAACCACCATGCGGCACCCGGGCTTATGCTGATGACACGGAAAGGAACCGTTGATGCGTATAACCGTTTTCGTCCTGAGCATTTTTCTCGGTCTGATCGCGCCCGGCTGCCGGAACACCCAAACGACGACAACCGATGCCGCCGTCCTGCGTGATCAGGCCGGCGGTGCGCAGCTCGATCTTGTTCTGATGCGGGCGGACTGGTGCGCCCAGTGCCATGTGCTGGGGGCGAAGCTGGACCGGGTGATGCCGGCGTTCGAGAGTGAGCCGGTCAAGCTGATCGTCGCGGATTTGACGGACATCCACCACCCCGCGGGCAAGGCCGTGCTCGAACAAGAGGGCCTCGGCGCGTTGTTCGAGAGCAACCGGGGGCGGACGGGTGTGCTCTATCTCATCGACGCCGAGACGGGGGAGGTGTACGACCGTGTCTACAGCCGGGCGTCTGATGAAGAGATCCGGGGCGACATCGAGCGTGCGTTGGCCAAGGCGGAGCAGTCCTGAGCCGGGGGCTTTGAGCGGTGGGCGGGCCGCGGGGGTGTGATCACCCGGCCGCGGAAGTCGGGCGCGCGGTCAGGCGTTCGAGCAGGAGGCGTCCGTTTTCGGTCAGCGTCGGCTCGTCTTTCCATCGTCCGCGCATGACGACATGCTTGTGTTTGACGAGCATGCCGAGCAGCCGGGTCCAGTCGTCGCCGAACGCGAGCCAGAGGGTGTTCTCGAAATCTCGCCAGCGTCCCTGACCGAGCGCCGATAACGCCTCGGCCAGGCGGCAGCATTCTGCGGTGCTCAACTCCATCCGGATCCTCCCTGAACTCCTTGGGAAGAGCGACACATCCGTGTCGCGCCTCACACGAGCGGAACGCAGATTTCGGAGGATCTTGCTCGGTTGTGCAGTTTCCCGCGTCAGAGCGGCGTTCCCGCGGCGGGATAGACGATCGAACACCCGAGAACACCCCGTTTCTGGTCCGATTCATCGGGATGGGCAAGGTCCGATTCTGTGCGCCGATCGCCCGATTCGCCGATCACGCGGGCATGAACGAGCAGACGGTCCGGGTGAACAGAGCCGATCCCCGCCCCGCCGCCCCGGTGGGTGTCCGGGTGCCCGGGCCGGTGCGGACCGATCGGCTCACCCTCCGGCGACTGGACGAGCACGACCGCGCCGTGTTTCTCGGATTGGTGAAGGACAATACGGCACATCTGGAAGGGCTTTTCCCGCTGCACGAGCCGGGCGAGAGCGACGACGCGTATTTCGACAGGATGCTTGCCGCCGCGGCCGAGGGCGATGCGCGGGGCACCGCCTGGCGTCGCGTCGGGGTGCTGGGGGATGGTTCGATCGTCGGGTGTTTCCATCTCAACGCGATCACGCGCGGGCTGGCGTGGGAAGCGGACGCGTCGTGGTGGATCGCCCGGGACCACACGGGCCGGGGCCTCGCGACGGAGGGCGTGCGGGCGATGCTCGATCACGCGTTCGAGCCGTTGCCGGCGGGGCTGGGGCTGCACGCGGTGCACTGCGGCATCAGCCCGGGCAACACCGCGAGCCGGCGTGTCGCGGAGAAGTGCGGCTTCCGTCATGTGCCCGAACGGCAGAGCTATCTCAAGGTCGGGCCGGATTGGGTGATGCACGATTTCTTCATCGCCGAACCCGATGGTTGAACATCAGTGCGTCGTCGTGGGCTCCGGCTCCGCGTGCCCCGGCGAATCCTCGATCGGCAGCGGCTGGAAGTCACCCTCGGGCGTGACCCGCAGCTGACCCGTCGAGAGGAGATAATTCAGCACCGCCGTGCGCAGGCCGGTCTTCGCCTGGTCGCGTGCGTTCCGTGCGTCGTTGAGTTCGCGCTCAGCGTCGACCACGGACTGCGGGTCGGAGTCGTCGCGGAGCCGCAGGTCTTCGAGCCGGTTCTTGTTGATCTCGACCTGTTTCTCGGCGAGCCTGAGCTGGAAGCGGGCGAGGTCGACGCTGCGGACGGATGAGCGGGCATCGACGATGATCCCGTCGCGGAACTGGTCGTAGTCCCGTTGGGCCTGTTCCAGTTCGATCATCCGCCGGCGCAGCGTCAGCCGCTCGGTTTCCCGGTCGAGGGGCAGGCCGAGCGTGATCCCGAGTGAATAGTCGAGGTCGCCCGCGTTCAGCCCGAGCCCGCCGGTCGGATCGTCGGGGGGCGTCGGCACGCCGACCGAACCGGCGATATCGAGATCGGGCAGCAACGCGTTGCGGGCGTTGCGGATCGCCCGGCGCCGGTCGTCGAGGCGGTCGCGGCGGTTCTGGAGATCGAGCCGGTATTCGAGCGCGGCCTCGGCTGCGTCGGCCTGACCGGCGGAGGGCATCGGGATCTCCAGTTCGAGTTCCTTCAATTCCAGCGGGGTTTCGACATCCAGCCCGAGACGGATCTTGAACCGGTCCAGCTGGAGGATGTACCGCTCGCGTTGCCCCGCCAGCGTCGCGCGTGCCCGCAGGACCTGGTTCGACGCGAGGTCTTTCTGGAATGGGCGGAGGCGGCCCGCTTCCACCTTCGCCGCCGTCGATTCATAGAGGCGTTCGAGCCCCTTGATCTGCTCCATCTGGTTCTGGATCACGCTCGCCTGTTCGAGCAGATTGAAATAGTCCTGTGCGATCGAGACGAGGAGCTGCCGACGCGATCGCTCGAACGTGCGGGCCTGGTAGATCAGATCCCGCTCGGCCTGGATCAGACCCTCTCGCGCGACCATCCCCGCGCCGCGGAGCAGCGGGATGTTGGCGTCGAGTGCGAGACGGGATGACTGCACATATCCCCCGGTCGCGCGGTCACGCAGCTGATCGGTCGCGTTGATGATCCATCGCGCTTCGAGATCCCCGCCGTAGGGGAGCCGGTGCGTGGCCCGGAGGGTGTTGATGATCTGTGTCGCGTGTTCGAAGCGCCCCGCGCTGCCCTGACCGCTCAGCTGGGCGCTGGTCGTGTTGAAAAACCGAGGACCCCACAGGTGCCGCTCTTGCAGCAGGCGGATCGCCGACAGGATGTAGTCCTCCTGGTCGCTGAGAAACTCTCGCCCCGTCTCCTGGGCGATTCTGAAGACCCCGGACAGATCCACCTCGATCGGGGGGACGGGGGGCTGGCCGTCGGGGTCGGGTTTCTTCCCCATCGCGTGTTCGGCGTATGCCTCGAGTCGGCCCGCGATCTGGTCGTCGGTCAGGGACTGCGGGCCCGGTTTCTGAACGAGCCGCTCGGCCGGGGGGTTCAGGGTCTCGGGGCGCTCGCGATCGAACCGGGAGGCATTCCCCGGATCGGGTTTCCTGCGGTCCACGTCCTGTTTGAGCAGAGACGATCCGATCATCTCGGATCGTTCACGGAGCAGCGATTCGGTTCGGCGGTCGATCCGGGAGAGGGGATCGGAGCATGAACAGAGCACAAATAGTGAAAATAAACCGTACAGAAGAGACCATCGGGCATGCACACCGGGATCAGATTCGATTCTTTTCACACGAGAGCATACACACCCGGGCCTGAAAGTTTGCGGTTTTGGATGAGGGGTTCTATGCTTCTCTCCTTTTCATCACACCGGTCGGGCCTGTCAGCCGCGCGCCCTCCGGTGATGAAGCACCCCCTCAGCGCGGAACGAGGAGCGCCGTAGCGCATGGCATCCGTCACATACGACGGCCGGAGTTTTCAGATCGACGGCCGACGCGTCTGGATCGTGGGTGGTTCCATCCAGCACGGCCGGATTCCCCACGAACTTTGGGCCGACCGTCTCCACGCGGCCCGGCTGGCCGGTCTGAACACCATCGAGACCGCGGTGTTGTGGAACGCGGTCGAGCCCCGGCCCGGTCATTTCGAGTTCGAAGGTTCGCAGGATATCCGTGCCTTTGTTCGTCTCGCGGGCGAGATGGGGCTGCACGTCATTCTGCGTGTGGGTCCGTTCACGGGCCGAGGCTGGGACATGGGGGGCCTCCCCGCGTGGCTGTGCGCGCAGGAGGAGATCATCCTGCGGGCATCGAACCCGAAATTCCTCGAGGCCGTGAGCCGGTATTTTTCCGCGCTCGCCGATCAGGTGCGTGATCTTCAGGTCACCGCGACGGGCGAAGGCGGGGCGTTGCTGGCGGTGCAGGCCGAGCACGAGTGGACGTGCGCCGACAGCACCGCGGGGCAGTATCTCCGCGATTTGAGCCGGTATCTCCGTGAATCGGGGATCACCGTCCCGGTGCTGAACGCCAACAACCTCTGGCAAGGGGCCGAGGGGCAGATCGACGGTTGGGTGGGCGACAGCGGGATGTATGCGCTGGTCCGTCAGTTGGGTTTCGTCCGCCCCGGCCAGCCTCGGGTGATCGCGGAATTCGGCGACGGCCGCTGGCCCCGGATCGGTGAACCCGCCGACGGCGAAACGGACATGTACGGTCTGCAGCGTCGGCTCGCCGAGGCGCTCGCCTCGGGCGGTCAATTCTGCATCAGCCCGTTCTGTGCGCCCGGGATGCCCGGTTTCTGGGGGGGGATGGCTTCCACGGGCGAGCACCGTTTCCTTGCGGGGGCTTCGGTGATCGACGCGCCGCTCAGGGAGACGGGGGTGCCGGGGGCGTCGTTCGGCCCCGTCCGTCGTCTGTGCACGTTCGCGACGCGGTTCGCCCGTGTGCTGGCGGCGTTCGATCCGGAGTACCGCCCCGTGGTGCAGGCCCCGTCGATGGCCAAGGCCGGCCCGATCGTCACCCACCTCAACGGCACACAGGGTTCGGTCGCGTTCATCTACTCGCCGGAAACGGGTTCGCACAGGGGGCAACCGATCGACCTGCTGCGGCCGAATGGGTCGTCGCTCCGGGTGCACCTGGGCAAGCAGCGCGTGTCGTGGGCGGTGTTCGATGTCAACCTCGGGGGCCACGCCACGCTTGATTACTGCGGTCTGAACGTGTTCGACACGGCCGGGGAGCTGCTGGTCTGTTTCGGTCCCGGCGGCACGGTCGGCTCGCTCTCGATCAACGGCACGCCGATCGAGATCAAGGTGCCCAAGTCGCGCAAGCCCGCGGTCGAACGGCTCGAGGGTGTCACGGTGGTCGTCGTCTCCGAGGACATGATCGACCAGACGTATATCGCGGGCGAGACCGTGTACGTCGGGGTCGAATCCGTCAGGCGAGACGGTACCCCGGTGTTGCTCGGCCGGCAGGCGATCCGTGTTTCCGAGGACGGCACGACAAAGACCATCGCGGGCTCGAAGACCGACGCGGCCCCGAAGGTTTCTCTCGGTGGGTGGGCCGCCGCGTCGACCGAGGCGCACACGACGGGCGAGAGCCCCCGTTTCGCGGGGATCGACGGCCCGGCCGACCTCGCCGAGCTGGGCACCCCGCGCGGGTACGGCTGGTACCGCATCGAGTTGAAACAGAGCGCGACGAAGAAGACCCGTCTGGGGATCCCGGAATCGGCCGACCGTGTGCAGGTTTTGGTCGATGGTGTGTCCGCGGGTGTGCTGGGCGAGGGGCCGGGCGCGTCGCGTGATCTCAGTGTCTCGATCAAGAAGGGGGACCGGACGATCACGCTGCTGGCCGACAACATGGGTCGATGCAGCGACGGCGTCGCCCTGGGTGAGAAGAAGGGCGTCTTCGGGCAGGTGTACGAGGTGTCCGCGATCAAGACGCCGAAGCCGGAGATCGTCGAGTGCGAGCCGATCGTTCCGCTCGAACACGAGTCGCCGTTGATGCAGATCCGCGAGAACGACGCCACGCTTCCCGAGCGTGTGGTGTGGAAGGTGATGCACCGGAAGAAATCGCCCCTGCACATCACGCTGGGGCCTTCGCCGGCGCGCGGCGTGGTGATGGTCAACGACGAGTACGCGGGCCTGGTCGAAGACGGCGGCGTGCTTCGGCTCATGATCGCGGGGGATCGGCTCAACCGCGGGAACAACATCGTCGAGTTCGCCCCGCTCGATTCGCCCGAGCCGGAGGGCACGATGGCGAAGCTCGCCTCGGCGCTTTCCTCGGTTCTGGACATCACCGAGTGCGTCACCGATCTGACGGGCAAGGCGGGTTGGGCGTTCGCCAAGTGGGAGCCGCCGCACGAGACGATGTTCGACACTGTCGCCAAATCGCGGTTGGGCGAGCAGGACGGCCCGGTCTGGTGGCGGAGCGAGTTCAATCTGGAGGCCGGGACCGATGCCCCGCTCTGGCTGGACCTGTCGGGGATGACCAAGGGGCAGCTCTATCTGAATGGGGAGAACGTCGGTCGGTATTTCGTCGCGACCGCCTCGGGCGAGCGGGTCGAGCCCGGCGGCCCCGTCTGGCTGCCGGCGCCCTGGCTTCGCGAGGGCATCAACGAGTTGATGCTTTTCGACGAGCACGGCGGGAACCCGTCGAAGGTCAGGCTCTCGTTTGATCAGGAGCGCGGTGTGATCGCCGCGGGAGAGCCGCTCGTCGCGGCGATGGCCGGGTCATGATCCACGAGCGGCGCGATCTCTGGCGACGGGCGGCCTCGTACGCCGCCCGGATGCACCGGGGGCAGTTCCGCCGCGATGGCGAGACGCCGTACGCCGCCCATCCGATGCGGGTGGCGTTGACGGTCTCGGCGGTGCTCGGTTGCGATGACGCGGAGGCCCTGGCGATCGCGTGCCTGCACGATGTGATCGAGGACACCACGGCGGACTACGAGGACCTGCTGAACCTGTTCGGCAAGGTCATCGCCGACGAAGTCGCGGCGTTGTCGAAAAACTCGGCGCTCCCCTCGGCGCTGCGCGAAGCGGACTATGACGAGCGGCTCGAGAAGGCGTCGTGGCGTGCGAAGATGGTCAAGCTCGCCGACGTGATCGACAACATGGCCGACGCGGACCGGGCCGACGAAGAAAGTGAAGTCTCACGGGGCAGACGCGAGAGGCTCATCGACCGGGCCCGGCGCGCGATCGACATCGCCCGGCGCGACCCGGCTGAACCCCTCGCGCCGGCGGCGGAAATCGCCGAGGCGGCCCTGCGGCGTTTCAAGGCCCGCTGATCCCGGGTGTCTGCTGCAGCAGCCGAACGATTTTGATGAGTTCCGTCTCGAGTTCGGCGCGTTCTTCGCGTTCCCGGTTGCGTTGTGCGGCTTCCCGCGGCCCGGTGTCCGCGTGTGAAGCCAGCTGGGTGAGCCGACCGACGATCGCGCGGTAGGCGGCCAGTGTTTCCTCGACCTCGTCGTAGACGCCGTCGGCGCGGATGGCGATGGTGGCCCGTCGGAGCCGGTCGCTCTCGTCGCCGCGTCGGAGATCGAGCGCGGAGACGGAGGAACGCGCCTGGCCCGCGAGCTTGATCGTCCGCCACGCCGGGACGCTCTTGAGCCGGGATTTCGGCGCCGCGGGCGGTTTCTCGTCGTACCCCTCGGCGTGCAGCCACGCCAGCGGGGAGAGCCCGGCCCCGATCAACGGAGGTGGGCTTTCGGCACCGGTCCGCGCCAGCCGCTGCCGGTACGCCGCCCAGAGCCGATCGGGGGATGGGAGCCCGTTGTTGAGATCCTCGAACCGGCCGAGCGGGACGTTCAGTGTCAGGCGTTGCGTCGGGGGTTGCTGACCGGGCTTGGGCGGGGGCCCGGTCGGGCGGTCGATGACCAGTTCGAGCGAATCGCCGGGGTCGTGGCTCAGGATGATCGAGCCCATATGGGCCGTGTTGATGACGGGTTGGCCGTCGATCGAGCGGACGATATCCCCCGGTCTGAGCAGGGCCGCGGCCGGGAACCCGGCGATCACCGCGTTGAGGGGGGCCCCGCCCTCGACGGGCGTGCCGAACTGGACCCCGAGCCCGGCGCGCGGCTCGCGAGCGAACAGCGCCAGCCCGACGCCCGTGAGGCGGAGCCTTTGCTCCCACGAGAGCCGGTCCTCGGCGAGCGCACGCTCGATGTCGGCCCCGGAGATCGAGTCGTCCCCGAGCAACTGGGCTGTGGCCCGGTCGCGTTGTTCGAGCGAGGGAGCGTCGAGCGCCGCGATGAGATCCGGCGGGATCGAGGCGACGGCCCGACCGATCAGAAGCGAGACGAGGCCGACGATGGAGATCGTGCGGATCATGCTAAGAGTCTCCCGCATCACGGCCCCCGGGTCAATGCCGGGTCTGCAACAAGACGAGCCCGAGCCCGTCGGCGTGCTCGGCGAGCCAGGCGGTGACGCGGGCGATGTAGGGCACGATCGACGCCGAATCGTGCCGCCCGAAACCGCCGGGGCGGCACGCCCGGGGGAGGGCCTCGCCGATGAGGCCCTCGATCATGAACCACGCGGCGGCCTCGGTGAGCGGCTCGGGGAAGCGCCGGGCGCCGCCGTACCCCGCCCAGAACGCTTCGAGTCGATCCACGGCGGGAGCTTCGGGCCAGTTTTGGGGGGTGGGACCGACGGCGTCGAGGGCGAACTGGACGGCGCCGAGGGCGGCCTCGCGGATATGCGGGCCGGGGCGCATCGCCTCGAAATCGATCACCGCGGCGAGCAGGTTGCCGCGCCAGAGCGTGTTGCCGGGGTGATAGTCGCCGTGCGTCAATCGGTCGTCGGGGACATCGATCGAACGCCGATGCCGCTCGGCGGTGCGCCAGTCGTGTTCGAGCCGGTCGAGCGCCGGGCGCAGCGTCGACTCCGCCCTGAGCGAATCGAACGCCTCGTCGATCCGGCGTGGTCGATCGGCGGGGCCGTGCGGGGTGAGGCGGCCGAGGACGTCGTGCATCCTCGCCAGCACAGCCCCGGCGACGCGGGACGTTTCCGGCCCGGGTGTCCACGGGTCGGCGTCGATGAAGGGGTACAACTCGTAGAACCGGCCTTCGATCACGACCACGGTTTCCCCGTCTCTCGACGCCAGCGGCGCGGGCACCGGGCAGCCGGCCTGTTGCAGGGCCGACTGGGCGGCGTGCTCGGCATGGATGCGGGCGTGATCGTCCAGCCCGACGGCCCGGCGTTTGAGCATGAATCGGCCGGCGTTGGTGTCGATCACGGCCTTCGGGGCGCGGACCCCGGCCCGCCCGAAGGGGCGGATGGCGTTGAGGCGTGTCAGCCCGTATTCACCGAGGACGTGTCGGCATTCCTCGGCGGTGAGGGCGCCGGGGTGTGATTCGGATCTGGCTTGTCCGGGCATCGGGTGTGCCTCGCGGCGGGTTGCGTCGGTGCGCATTCAGGCGACGTTGAGCACCTGTTCCTTGATCCGGTCGATCGCGCCCTTGATCTCGACGATCAGCCGGCTGACCTCGGCGCTGGGCGATTTGCTCGCCATCGTGTTCGCCTCGCGGAGCATCTCCTGCGTGAGGAACTCGAGCGTGCGCCCCAGCGGCGAGCCGTCGTTGCCCCGGATGCGGTCGGAGAACTGCCGCAGGTGCCCCCGCAGGCGGGTGATCTCCTCGGCGATGTCGGTCTTCTCGGCGTACACCGCGATCTCGCGCACGAGATCGGACTGCTCGACGGTCATCTCCGCGTCGGCCAGCAGCGCCTCGATCCGGCTGCGGAGACGGTTTTCGTATTCGCGCACGACGGTCGGCGCGTGGGCCGCGACCCGTTCGAGATAGGCCGCGATGACGTCGTGCTGCTCGATCAGGTCGCGTTCGAGGTCGGCCCCCTCGCGTGTGCGCATCTCGATGAGCTTGTCGCAGGCCTGTTCGATCAGCGGGACCAGCGCGTCGCGGGATTGGTGCAGCCGGCCCTCTTCGTCGCCCGGGGGCTGGAGCACACCGGGCAGGTTGAGCAGCGGCCCCAGCTCGATCCGGCTGTCGGCGTTCTGCACGGCGCGGGTTTTCTTGATCTGATCGACGTAGTGATCGAGGGCCGCCCCGTTGATCTGGTACGCCGCCCGCTCGGATGTATCGCTCACCGCGATGTTCAGCGTGACCGTTCCGCGGTCGAGCCGGCGCCGGAGCACGATCTCGAACTCCGGTTCGAGCGGCTGGAGCGCCTCGGGAAGCCGCATGATCGTCTTGAAATACTTGTTGTTGACCGATTTGACCTCGACGCAATACTCCACGCCCCCCTCGCGGGCGGAAGCATCTCCGAATCCGGTCATGCTGCGGATCAAGCCGGGCTCCTCATACTCAACCGCCGCCCGTTGCCGGGGGCTCCTGCGGCGACGGCGCGGGATCGGCCGGCCCGGGCGTCTGGGCCGCGGGGTCGGGTGCCGGCTCGGTTCCGGGGGGTCCGTCCGTCGGTGTGTCCCCGGTCCCGTCGTCATCCGCGGGCTGCTGATCGCCGCCGGGCGGGGCTTCTTCGCCCATTTTCTGGAGTTCTTTCCGGATCGCCGAGTCGTTCTCGCTTTGTTGTGTCGTCGTCGCCTTGGGTGCTGTTGGTTTGGTCGCTTCGGGCGGTCGGACGGCAAAGTTCAGCCCGATCGCGGTGGCCAGATAGAGGATGAAGATCGCGATGGTCACGATTGTGAGCACGTCGCCGGTTTTGGCCCCGAACGCGGTCTGTCCGGAGCCCCCGCCGGCCCCGAACGCGCCGCTCAGCCCGCCGCCCTGAGGCCGCTGGATGAGGATGATCAGGATCATCGCCAGGCAGACAAGCAGGAAGAAGACCGTCAGCAGTGAAACCATCCAATGCGGCAGCTGGGCAAGCGTGAGGATCATCCGAACTCCATCGGGGTCAAGGAACGTGCAGACCGGCTCGGAGTCTAGGCCGGTGGGGGCGTGTTTTTCGCCGGATTAGCCCGTCGCCGACCGGATGATGGCCAGGAAATCGTCTGCTTTGAGCGACGCCCCGCCGATCAACCCGCCGTCGATATCGGGCCGCGAGAAGAGTTCCGCCGCGTTGCCCGGCTTGACCGATCCGCCGTACTGAATCCGTGTCGCCGCCGCGATGTCGGCCCCGTACAGATCACCGATCACATCCCTGATTTTGGTGTGGGCATCCTGCGCATCCTCCGGCGTGGCGGTTTTCCCCGTCCCGATCGCCCAGACCGGCTCGTAGGCCACGATCACGGAGGCCATCTGCTCCGGCGTGACCCCGTTCAGCCCGGCCCGCAGTTGCCGCTCGTTCACCGCGTCCGTCTCGCCCTTTTCCCGCTGGTCGAGCGTTTCGCCGATGCACAGGACCACGGAAAGACCCGCGTTCAGGGCCGCGATGGTCTTTTTGTTGATCAGTCCGTCGTCCTCACCGATCACATGCCGCCGCTCGCTGTGCCCGGTGAGCACCATTGACACACCGCAGTCGAGCAGCATCGCGGCCGACACCTCGCCCGTGAACGCCCCGTCCGGCTCGTGCCAGACATCCTGCGCCGCGAGCGCAACGCCGCCCCCGGCGTCTTTCAGCGCCCCGCCGACGCGTCGGAGATAGGGGAACGGGGGGCAGACAAAGACCTCGACGCCGTCGATGCTGCGGCATCCTTCACCCACAGCCTCGGCCAGGGCCCGTGAGGACTCGGTGTTGGTGTTCATTTTCCAGTTCCCGCCGATGACGGGGGTTCTCGGTCTGCTCATGGGTGGACTCCCGGCGATCTGTTTGGTCTTTTTACGGGGTTCGGGTGTATCTGAGATCGTAGGTGTTGTCGGCGGGCGGGGTTCCTCAAAAAGACCGCCGAAAAGAGGTTTCATTTTTCTGAAATTTTCTGTTATGGTGGGCGGCGTCCCCCGATCCTGAGCCGCTCGGCTCGTCCCGCGTCGTCGGGAGTTCGGGGATGTGTGGGTTCGTAAGAGGAACAGAGAGGATCGGAGACACGACATGACGATATGGCATACGCGGGTCGCGCTGGGTGCGGCCGCTGGAATCACGTTCACGGCCATCGCCGGCACGCAGACCCCGTTCACCGAAGAAGCCGTCTCGCGCGGGATCGATTATCCGGTCGAGACGGGACAGATCCAGTTCGGCATGGGCCTGGGGTTCTTCGATATCGACGGCGACGGGGATGTGGACGCACTGACGCTTGGTGCGGCCGACGGCCGGGTGGGTCTTTACGAGAACGACGGCACGGGTCACTTCACCGATCGCACGTATGACAACGGCACCCCCCGTTTCGAGCTTCACACGGATTACGCGGGTATCTCCGCGGCCGACTTCGACGGCGACGGTGATCTGGACATCTATCTCGGCCGGGCGGCGCCGCTGTTCGGCGGGCCGGGCAACAACCTGTTCTACCGCAACGACGGCAACTGGAACTTCACCGAGATCGCCGCGGCCGCGGGCGTCGACGACGACGGCTACGCCTTCTCGACGTGCTGGGGTGATTACAACGGCGACGGGTGGCTGGACCTGTACCTGTGCAACCGGACGAACACCAACGGCAACATGGCCGAGAACCGGCTCTTCGAGAACCAGGGCGACGGCACGTTCGTGGATGTCGCGGCGGCCGTCGGTGCCCAGCGGCCCGGTGACCCGACCCTCGTGGCGACCTTCGTCGACTACGACATGGACGGCGACGCGGACCTGTACCTCGGCACCGACAAAGGCTCGGGCCCGGACTACACCAACCACCTGCTCCAGAACAACGGCGGCGTCTTCACCGATGTCACCGCGTCGACGCACACCGAGGCCAATGTCGACTGCATGGGCATCGCGGTCGGTGATGTCACGCGCGACGGCTGGTTCGATCTCTACGTCACCAATACGCCCCCGGGCAACGTCCTGCTCGTGTCGCAGGGCGACGGCACGTTCGCCGACATGACCGCGGCGGCCGGCATGGAGGTCTTCCAGGTCGGCTGGGGCACCTTCTGCATCGACTACGACAACGACACCTGGGAGGACATGTACGTCTGCTGCATGACGTCGAACAACGTGCTCTTCCACAACACCGGCACGTTCCCGATGACCGACGTCGCGGCCCAGATGGGCGTCGACACCCCCAGCGTGACGTACTGCGCCGTGATGGCCGACATCGACAACGACGGCGACACCGACATCATGACCACTGAGCAGGGCGCCGCTGTCAGGCTCTACATCAACCACGAGGGCTCGAACAACAACTGGGCCAAGTTCAACGTCGTCGGGCAGGGCGCTAACACCTTCGGCATCGGCACGCAGATCCGTGTCCGCACGCCGGGTGTCGAGTCGCAGATCCGCGAGGTCCGCGCCGGGCATCACTACAAATCACAGGACCCGACGACGATCCACTTCGGGCTCGGGGACGCGGCTTCCATGACCAAGGTCTACGTCGACTGGCCCAACACGGGCGCCCAGCGCGTGCTTCGCAACTACCCTGCGAATCAGACGTGGACGCTCTACCCGCCCGAGCGGATCGGCGATATCGACCTCGACGGCGACGTGGACGTGGACGACCGTTGGGCCGTGCTCAACCGGTATCAGACGAACATCTCCGAGCCGATCGTTCCCGGCATTGAACAGATCGACGCCGATGGTGACGCCGATTTCGACATCGACGACGTGCTGCTGATCGGGCTGCCGTGCCCGGCGGACCTTGCCCCGCCCTACGGCGTGCTCGACCTGGCCGACATCAACGCGTTCGTCACCGGCTTCACTTCGCAGGACCCGATCGCGGACATGAACGACGACGGGGTGTTCGACCTGGCCGACGTGGGGGCCTTCATCGCCGGCTTCGCCGCCGGCTGCCCGTAAGCGGATCTCGGCCGGGGGTCTCCGGCCGATGTCCTCAACAGAACCCCCCGGTATCGCCGGGGGGTTTTTTCATGCCCGTGCGTCGGGAGCGGGATCGGGCAGGCTCATCTGGGTTCCAGATGATTCTTGTGCTCTCTGGACCGAGACCCGCGAGTAAATCCGGGTATTGTCTTCTCCCTCTCCTTCATCACCTCGGTGGAACGGGCTTCCAGCCCGTCTCTCTCTTTCTCTCCACCACATTTCACAATGAGACCCGAGCGGAAGCGAGGGCTCTCTTCTTCCGGTGTTCTATTCCCGGTGGGGCAGGCGCCCCGCCTGTCTCTTCATCACGATCATCAACCAGCTCGTGAGCGACGGCTCCGTATGAGCGGCACCGGAATCGTTTTCCACGATCCCGGTTGATCGTGCGAAGACCGCTCCCTCACGGTCGCGGCTCGTCGCAGGCAATGCGGAACGCTCACGCGAAACGAAACCCCATGCTCAAGCCCGGGGCAGAAAAGCCCGTCGCACAAAAAAACACCCGGGCTTGCGCCCGGGTCTGGTCGCTGCTTACGTTCTTGCCCGGAGCCGTCTCAGCCCTTCGGACCCGCGGCCCGGACCTCATCCGGCATCTCGAATTTCGCGTCGTTCTCGCGGAACATCGCCGCGAGCTTTTTCGCCTGTTCGTCGTAGCGGGCCTTGTCGGCCCAGGTGTCGCGCGGGTTGAGCACTTCCGAGGGCACACCGGGCACGGCGTCGGGGATCGACAGCCCGAACACCGGGTCGGGCGAGAAGCGTGCGCCCGCGAGCGAGCCGTCGAGGATGCCGCTGACCATCGCCCGGGTGTAGGCCAGTTTGAACCGCGAGCCCTCGCCGTAGGGTCCGCCGGTCCAGCCCGTGTTCAGGAGCCAGACGTTCGCGCCGTGCTGGTTGATGCGATCGGCCAGCATCCCGGCGTACTCACCGGGTCGACGCGGCATGAACGGGCCGCCGAAGCACGGGCTGAAGCTGGGCTGCGGCTCGGTGACGCCGGCCTCGGTGCCCGCGAGTTTCGAGGTGTACCCGTTGATGAAGTAGTACATCGCCTGCTCGGGCGTCAGTTTGCTCACGGGGGGCATCACGCCGAACGCGTCGGCGGTCAGGAAGATCACGTTTTTCGGGTGCCCCCCGATGGACGGGATGATCGCGCCGGGGATGTAGTCCACCGGGTAGGTCACGCGGGTGTTCTCGGTGATCGAACTGTCGGCGAAGTCGGGCTCTCGGGTCTTGGGGTCGAGGACCATGTTCTCGAGGGCGCTGCCGAACTTGATCGCGTTCCAGATCTGCGGCTCGCCCTCTTCGGTCAGGTTGATGCACTTGGCGTAGCACCCGCCCTCGAAGTTGAACACGCCCTTGGGCCCCCAGCCGTGCTCGTCGTCGCCGATGAGCGCGCGCTCGGGGTCGGCGCTGAGCGTCGTCTTGCCGGTGCCCGACAGCCCGAAGAACAGGGCCACGTTCGAGTCATCGTTCTTGGCGACGTTGGCCGAGCAGTGCATGGGGAACACGCCCTGATCGGGCATGTCGTAGTTCATCGCGTAGAAGATGCCCTTCTTGATCTCGCCGGCGTATTCCGTTCCGAGGATCACGATGGTCTTGCGTTCGAGGCTCTGCGCGATCATCACGGGGCTCGTCACCCCGAAACGGGCCTGCTCCTCGTCCGTCAGCCGGCGTTTGCTCGCGGCGATGACGGTCCAGTCGTGTTTCCAGGGTTGCCCGAACGGGTCGCGGTTGCTGCCCGGCTCGATGAAGAGCGTCCGGGCGAACAGCGCGTGCCAGGCGAGTTCGGTCACGACCCGCACGCCGAGGCGGTGCTCGGGGTCGGCCCCCGCCCAACCCTCGAAAACATACCGAGTCTCTCGGCTGTTCATGTGCTCGGTCGCGATGGCCAGCGCATCATCGAACTTCGCCGGCTCGATCGGCTGGTTCACCGTGCCCCACCAGATGTTGTCGTGGATGCCGGGGGTGTCTTCGAGGTACTTGTCCTTGGGGCTGCGGCCCGTCCGGTCGCCCGTCAGGCACATGATCGCCCCGTTGCTGGCGAGATGTCCCTCGCCCGCGATCAGGGCCCGCTCGACCAGCTCGGCGGTGGACAGATTCCGGTGTGTGCGCTCGGCCGACAGGTCGAGTGAGGTTGATCCCATCGCGGTCATTTTGAATCTCCTTGCTCCATATCGTGGACGCCTCCATGAAGAATAGGCTGGCCGCGATGATTCGACGTGTTTGTGCGCGCACAGATGCCTTTGTTGGGCATGGATTTCCGAGATCTTCCGCCCCGTCGGCGTTGCCCGGGGCCGGCCGGCCCGCTAACGTCTGTTCGCGACGGAGGCCGTAGCTCAGTCGGTAGAGCACCTGGTTGTGGTCCAGGATGTCGCGGGTTCGAGTCCCGTCGGTCTCCCTTCCGGTTCCTTCCCATCATCTGCACCATCCGGGCTGAAATCAGCCGGGGCGCATTACCCCGCCGCGCAGGACCCGCTCAGACCCCGAGGGAGTGCAAGGACCGGGCGACACTGTCCGCATACCCCCCGCCGAACAGCGCGGCGTGGACCAACAGCGGGTACAGGTTGTAGAGATCTTTTCGGACCTCGAAGAACCCTTCGCGGATCTCCCCCACCTCGGCGTAGCGATCCCAGAACGTCCGCCCGAAGCAGCCGAACAGGTCGATGAATGCGAGTTCGACCTCGGGGTCGGCGTAGTAGATCGCCGGATCGATCAGGGCGGCGACCCGGCCCCGGTGCCAGAGCACGTTGCCCGACCAGACATCGCCGTGGATCAGCCCGGGCCGGGATGGCGGGGGGGTGATGAAGCGGTCGATGTCGGCGGCGAGGCGTTCGAGACGGTCCATCGTACGCCCCGGCAGTCGGCCCGTGTTGAGCGCCCGCCGGCCCATGAATAGCAGACGCCGCTCGGCGAAAAAACGGGGCCAATCGTCCATCTGGCCGTTTGGTTGGGGGAGCCCCCCGATCAGGGTGTCTTGCCCGAAACCGAACTGCTCGGCTGAGATGGTGTGCAACGCCGCGAGCATGTCGGCAACCTCGGCCTCGCCTTGTGGCGAGCGGGTTCCGTCCGCTTCGATATATTCCATGACGAGCAGCTCCGGCTCGCCGTGGAGGACCGCGGGCACGGGGATGGCCCGCGTGGCGGCAAGGGTTTCGAGCATCATCGCCTCGATGTCGAGCCGAGATTCAGGCGGGCCGACCTTGGCAACCGCGCGGCGTCCATCCTCGAGATCAACGGCCCGGACGTCGGCGACACACCCCCCGCCGAGAGGCCGCGACCGCAGAACAGCAACACCCAGCGTTTCTGCGATCTTTGTCTGGAACCGTTCGCGTTTCATATGGCCACCATACATGCCGGGAAGGTCCGGGGACGGGATCAAGATTGCGTTTCCGGTTGAAAAAGAATGCCCCTGGGGAGCGGGGCATTCCTAGACTCTTCGGCGTCGACTGATGAGCCCTGCGAGATCTGCCGATGGAGCAGTTCCGGAAACTGTAGAGTCGGAGTCCTGGATGACCGGAGAGGAACCGAACACGCCAGCACAGGAAGTCCCGACGAGATCGATCATCAGCCGGCCCTGGTTGATCCGGATCGTCGTGATCCTGACGGTGCTCGTCGGGTACGGGCTGTGGAGTCTGTACGACGGGTATGTCATCTATCCGAAGCGAGGCGCCGATTACGCGAGTTCGCGGGAATGGGTGTATCTCGGCAAGGCGATCGATGCGGACCGGACCGAATCGCCCGGGGTTCTGCGTCGTGAGGCGGCGGTGGCCGACCCGGTTGCGGAGTTGGCCCGGCTGAAATCGCCCGACACGATGCAGCGGAACGCCGCCGACGCGCAGGGGGGGGGACGCCGCAAGCGTGCCCAGATGGAAGAGGCCCGGCTCGAATGGCTGACCGCCCTCTCGCGGATCGGGCATCTGCACCCGGCGTACACGAATTTCTATGTTCACCCCGACCCCGAGCTGGTGGACCGGATCGCGGCGCTCGAGGCGAAGGCCGACCGCTCTCCGGCCGAGCAGGCCGAGCTGGAGCAGCTCCGCAAGCGTGCCGAGAAACAGTCACCCAAGGCGCGTTATGAGGAATTGAATGCGCGGTGGTCGGTGGAGACCCCGCCGGGCCCGCTCCAGAGCTACGACATCCCGGTCAACAAGCTCTCGGCGCTGATCTGTTTCGCGTTCGCGGGGTATCTGGTCTATCTGTTCATCAGCGTCGCGACGCGGACGTACCGCTGGGACCCAGCCGAGAAGAGGCTGACGCTGCCCAACGGGCAGAGCATCACCCCTGAAGATCTCGAGGACGTCGATAAGCGCAAGTGGGACAAGTTCATTGTCTACCTGAAGATCAAGGACAGCCATCCGACGCTGGGCGGGTCCGAGATCCGTTTCGATACCTACCGGCACGGCTACATCGAGGACTGGATCCTCGAGATGGAGAAAGCCGCCTTCCCGGACCGGGCCGCCGAAGAGGAAAAACAGGCCGACGGGGATGCGGGGGCGGAACGCTCCGAGGCGGTTGCCGCGGGGGGGGCGGAATCCGGCGCGTGAAAGCCGGGGTGTCCGCATCCGATTGTGTAGAGAACCATGCTGCTCGCCGCGGGGATCATCTCGTCGATCGGGGCCGTGCTGGGTGTGCTGCTGACGGCGGTGACGCTGCCGGGTATCTGGCTGATGTGCCTCGTGGCGTTGGCCTGCGAGATCTGGCAGCCCTCGCTGTATTCGCCCTGGACGCTCGCCGCGGCTTTGTTGTTGGCGGTCGTGGCGGAGATCGTCGAGGCGCTCGGGTCGGCGGCGGGCTCGGCGCGGTGGGGGGGCAGCAGATCGGGCGTGGTCGGTTCGCTGATCGGCTCGCTGGCGGGCCTGATCCTCGGGACGGTGTTTCTGCCTTTCCTGCCGATTATCGGGTCTATTCTCGGCG
>JALWOY010000025.1 GCA_027083355.1 Phycisphaerales bacterium
CCCGCCCGGAAACCGCCCCCCGCCGGCCCGCCGGAGTTGGACCTGTTCACCGCGCCGGAGTAATCTGCACCATGCCGAAAAAAGCCGCACAACCCGCGGACGGAACCCCCAGCGACGACACCGACGCGCTTGCTTACGAGGCCGCCGTCGATCGGCTCGAAACCATTATCGAGCGCATCGAGTCGGGCGAGATCGGGATCGAGGAATCGATCGATCTGTACGAGCAGGGCACCCGTCTGCTCCGCCGCTGCCGACAGATCCTCGACCAAGCCGAGCAGCGGATCGAGAAGCTCGGCGAGCACGCCGACCGAGGCGACCCGCCCGACGGGGCCGAAGGGCAGGATAAAACCGCATGACCCGGGCCGACTTCGTGCTCATGCTGCCGGCCGTCGCCCAGACCCTCTTCGTCTTCGCGCTGGGGGCCTCGATGGGCTCGCTCGTCAACGTCCTTGTCTACCGGATCCCCCGCGGGATGAGCGTGGTCACGCCGCCGTCGCGCTGCCCGGCCTGCAACACACGCCTGACCTGGCGTGAAAACATCCCCATACTGGGCTGGCTCATTCTCCGCGGGCGGTGCCGGTTCTGCCGCACGAAAATCTCGCCCGAGTACCCGATCGTCGAGGCCGTCGTCGCCACCCTCTTCGCGCTGTTCTTTCTGCTCTGGTATGTCGCCGACCCGCACACCGAGATCCTCGGCCTCCGCGTCGGCGCCGTCGCCCCCGGCTGGACCGCCAACGGCATCGCCCGAACATGGCCCGCGTTCGTCGCGCTGCTGGTCCTGATCGTCTGCCTTGTCGCCATGACCATCATCGACGCCAGAACCTGCACCATCCCCCTCGTCCTTGCGTGGACACCCGCTGCCGCCGGGCTTCTGCTCCACACCGCCCACGCCGCCTGGTTCCAGTACGCCCACGGCTCGCTCTCCGCCATCCACCCCGGCCTCTGGCTCGCGGACGACGGCACGCGATGGGTCAGTGATAAAGGCTGGCTCTGGACCATCCCCATCCCGCCCCA
Organism: Phycisphaerales bacterium; assembly: GCA_027083355.1. Lineage (GTDB taxonomy): Bacteria > Planctomycetota > Phycisphaerae > Phycisphaerales > UBA1924 > UBA1926. The sequence goes on from JALWOY010000025.1 coordinate 1,015, forward strand.
GCAACAGTGGGGCTGGATCGGCGCCGCCCTGGGCGGTGTCCTCGGCATCCCGGTTTCGCTCGCCCTCCAGAAGCTCGGCCTGATCCGTCGTTCCTTCGCCGACTACGACGAGTGGGAAAAAAAGGCCTTACAAGAGGAAGCCGAACATGCCGACGCGCACACCGAGGCCGGTCCAGCCGACGCGGACCCGCCCCCTCCCGACGACACCGACGATCCCCACGGTGCCGCCCAGCTCTGGATCCAGTACCCGCACGCCCGCCGGGAGATGCTCATCGAATCCGCCTTTGTTGCGCCGATCGTTCTGGGCATGATCGGCGGGGGGCGGGTCGCCCGCGTGCTCGTCTCCCATTTCGCGGGCCCTTGGCAGCCCGCTGCCGGGGGTGGGTTCGCCCCTCCTGTTGATGCCCCGCTCTGGTTGACCGTTCTGGCCGGGGTTTGTCTTGGATACCTCATCGGGGGGGGAGTGGTCTGGGCCGTTCGCATCCTCGGCTCGCTCGCCTTCGGGAAAGAGGCGATGGGGATGGGCGACGTTCACCTGATGGCCGCCGTCGGCGCGAGCCTCGGCTGGATCGACGCCGTCCTCGGGTTCTTCGGAGCCGCATTCGTCGCGCTCGCGTGGGCCGTCGTTTCGCCCCTGCTCGGGGGCCGGATCAGGCGTGCCATGCCCTTCGGCCCCTTCCTCGCCATCGCCACGGTGCTGGTGCTCCTGTGCAGGCCGCTACTGGAAATCGCACTCGGACGGATGTTCGGCTCGGCAGGCCCGCTCGATCTGCCGTAAAGTGAAGCACCGCGAGAACGGATCATTCACCACGGGCCAAGACGGCCCATCAAAAAGGAGCGCGGCCGATGTTCGCTCGGAATACTGCTTTGCTGGCACTCGCCTCGACGATGCTGCTCACCGTCGGGTGCTCTTCGGTGCCCAGGAAGGAATACGAAGAAGCCCTCTCTGAAAACGCCGAACTGCGTGAAAAACTCGCCTCCGCACAGGCGATGCTCGAACAGTCGGAAGCCGACAAGCAGCAACTCCTCAAGGAAAACCAGGACCTCAGCGCCGATCTGTCCAGAACCAACACGGGTTCGGGCAACGCCGCGACGGTCAGCCCGGGACCCGACACCGCGGACGGTCGGCTGCACCTGTCGCCGGCGAACCTCGCGTTCAACCGACACCGGGCGCT
>JALWOY010000026.1 GCA_027083355.1 Phycisphaerales bacterium
ATGGCGGCCGGCGGCACGCATGGACAAGACGGCGATCCGAACGAGTCGGGTCTGGCTTTCTTCCGGCGTCATACACACAGAAGAGCGCCTTCCAGCCCATCTGTCAAGTCGTTTCTACAAAGCACCAAGATGACCGTGCCACACAGAACAGGGTTTCTCAAACCGCTTTCTTTCTCTACTTTCTCCTTGTTCTGTCGCACACATTGATCGGCGAGGGATGAAGAAGTGGAAGAAGATGAAGCCCCTCACCCGCCGACGCTTGGGCGTCGTCGACCTCTCCCCGGCGACCGGGGAGAGGTGGGACTGGTATCCCTCTGCCCATACCACGAGCCTCGGACGCGGAAAAGCCCGTCGATCAAGAAAAAACACCCGGGCCTGTGCCCGGGTCTGGTTGATGCACTCGAGTTTTTCTCGGAATCTATCTCACACCGTCTTGTGCATCTCCCCGCCGAACTGCTCGATCTGCCCGCTGCGTGACAGGATCATGTCGATCAGTTCGGTGTATTCCGCCGGCGCGGGGGTGGGGTCTTCGCCGGTGAGCACCTTGTAGACCTCGTCGGTCAGCCCGATGAAGCGGCGCATGCCGTAGTCGTAGACCGCGTCGTCGGGCTCGCGGCTCAGGTCGAGGCGCAGCTCGTTGATGATCTTGGTGCCCAGCGCGATCCACTCGTCGAACGTCTCTTTCGAGATGTTCTCCTGGATCCACCCCCCGACGGCCCCGCGGAAGGGCGGGCGGGCCATTCTCGTGCCGGGTCGGCCCGATCGGCGGCAGATGAACGAGCCGTCACCACCTGCCGCGGCCGCGGCGGGGGCTTGCTCGGCGGGCACGGGCCGGCCGATCTTTTCGAGCAGCTCGGCGATGCCCTTCTTCGGCATCAGGTCGCCCTGCTCGGCGGCGACGGCATAGCCCTTTTCGAGCACCTCGGCGGCGCGGTCCTGTTCGCCGGCCTCGATGAGCGCCGCCCCGGCCAGTTGGTACGCCTTGCTGAACGAGGGGTTGACATCGATGCATTTCAGATACGCCTCGGCCGCCTCGGCGTGCCGGCCGGCCTTCGCCAAGGCCCCGCCGAGCGAGAAATGGGCCATGTCGTTGCCCGGGTCCTGTTCGCACAACGCCTTGAACTGTTCGATCTGCTGGGCTGCGTCCACGATCAACTCCCTTCGATGCGGAACCCTAGGTCGGGGCATCGCGGCGGGCTTGCCCTTGTCATTTGCCGGGATCTGATTCGTGCCTTCGGGGGTGATCGTTCTTGAGCCTCGCCCGTGGGCGGGTGTATGGGTGAAACAGATCATTTGATGCGGATTTCTTGACCCGTAAAGGTCTGTTTTTATAATCTGGATAAATATGTCCACCGGGGGCATCCGGGTGGTGGGCCGGGCTGGCCACAAGAAGGGGCCTCGATCCAATCGGAAGAACGCACATGAAGCCGCATCTGGATTGGCATCACACCACGTTCGGGCGATTTCTTCTGTTCATCGGGGGGCTGCGTTTCGCCATCCCGGTGATGGTTCTGGTCGCGGCGGCGTTGATCGTCGGGACGTTCCTCGACGCCGATCGGGGCGCGAAGGTGGCGGCGCGGCTGGTGTACGGCTCGTGGTGGTTCATCGCGTTGATGGTGTTGGTGTGTTTGAGCCTGATCGCGGCCGTGCTCACGCGGTTCCCGTGGAACCGCCGGCACATCGGGTTCATCACGGTGCACACGGGTCTGATCATCCTGATCGTCGGCTCGTTCTGGTCGCTCTTCGGGCGGATCGAGGGCCAGGTGCGGCTGCGTGAGGGGCAGACCTCGGGCGAGCTCGAGATGGATACCCAGCGGCTCAAGCTGATGGAGCCGGACGGGGCCACGGTTGTCGCGTCGGTTTCCGCGGAGGACCATGTCCGCGGGAAGGTGCGTCTGGGCGATGTTGATGTCGAGATCGTGGACCGGTGGGCGAATTGCACGCAGGAGCCGTGGGTCGCCGACGACGGCGTGACCCCGCTGCGGGCGTTCGAGATCGCGATCGGCGACAGCCCGGGCGTGTGGGTTGGTGAAGCGGCCAAGGCGGGCGGGCCCGCGGTCGTGGGGGGGGTGACGATCCGCGTGCTCGACCCGGGTCGGGCGTGGTCTCCGCCGGCCGAGCAGCCGGAGGGGCGGCCGGAGGAGGCGGACGGGTATGCCTTTGTTGTCGGCGGCAAGCGGTACCCGCTCGGCACGGAGGGCGATCAGGTGTTCCCGGGGTGGACGATCACGTCGATCCGCCGGTTCAGGTCCGCCATCGTGTCGGCGGGTGGGCTGGCGGAGAATCCTTCGGGCGGCGAGAACCCGGCGATCGAGGTTGTCATCAGCGACGGCAAGGGCACGTCCGAGCGGCACACCGCATTCGAGAAGTTCCCCGACATGGTTCTCCGGAAGAAGATCGAGGGGGACGCCGATTCGGGGGCGCAGCTGAGGGCCGGCGGCGGGACCGGCGGGGGTGACGGCGATGAGCTTGTGCTGTACGGGCCCGACGGGGCGTTGCGCGCCGCGTTCATCTCGGCGAGCGGCGAGGTGGACCGGTTCTCGCATGACGGCCCGCTGCCGTGGGTGTTCGAGGCGGGCGGGCGGACGTTCCGCGTGCTGGAGTCCAGGACGCACGCGCGGCAGACGGTGCGTTTCGTCGAGGCGCCCGCGGCGTCGGACAACTTCCGGCCCGCGCTCGTCGTCTCGATCAACGGCGGCGAACCCACTCCGCTGGCGTGGATGAGTTCGTTGATGGTCCCGGGGTCCGGTCGGATCGTGCGTTTCGGCCCGCGAAGGGTGCGGCTGCCGTTCACGATTACGCTCGAAGACTTCCGCAAGAAGGACTATCCGGGGACGATGATGGCGATGGCCTACGAGTCGGACGTCGTGATCAACGCACCCGGGCACGACAACGAGCGGCTGACGATCTACATGAATCACCCCTTCAAATACAAGGACTGGAAGGTGTACCAGTCGGGGTATCTCGGCGACACCGTCTCGATCTTCAGCGTGATGCGTGACCCCGGGCTGCCGACGATCTATACCGGGTGCATCGTGCTGTGCGTGGGGATTCTGGTGACGTTCTACGGGCGGTCTTTCTCCCGGGGGCATCCCGGTATCGGCCGGGCATCGAAGACAACAGGAGACGAATGATGATGCGTCTGCTCGCGGTTGTGTCTCTGTTGCTGGTGGCGGCGGCCACGCCGACCGTCGCGGCGGAAACGAAGGACGACGGCTGGCTCGACACGTTCCGCGCCATCCCGATCCAGGACGGCGGCCGCGTCATGCCGCTGGACACATACGCGGATATGCTCGCGGTCGACCTGACCGGTCGCAAGCACTGGTCGGCGAGCCGGGGTCCGGCGGCGTTGGCGGGGCGCGACGCGATCGAGCTGCTGGCCGACCTGATGTTCAACCCGGACGGGTTTATCGACGGCGGGGCGCTCGGGACGCCGCTGATCGCCATCGAGAACAGGCCGTTCAAGAAGCGGGTCGGGCTCGACGAGAAGACCCGGTTCTTCAGCGCGGCGGAGATCGCCCGTAACGACGGCATCAAACGTGTGCTCCGCGATTTCGAGGCGGAGCGGATGAAGGACCAGTCGGCCCGGCCCAAGGGTGATGCGAAGATCGCCCTGAATCTGAGCAACGCCGTTCATCGTCTGAACCAGTTCGTTTCGCGTGAACCGCTGCCGATCGTGCCGAGAGCGGGCGAGCGGTTCCTCCGCGTCAGCGAGGCCGGGGGCGAGCCGGGCACGGAAAAAGCGCAGGCGGCGATGCGGGCGTTCGGCGAGGCGTACCGGGCGGGCAAGCCGCTCGACGCCCCGGCGACTGCCCTCGCCGATGCACTGACCGAGACGGGCCACATCACGGACAAGCAGGCCCGGGCGATCCGTCTTGAGCTGTTCTACAACGCCCACAAGCCCTGGCGGATGACCGCGTATGCCTACGCGTTGTCGATCATCATGTTCGGCCTGAGCCGGCTCATGCTGCGTAAGCCATTGGTGATCCTCGCCGTGCTGCTGGGCGTGTGGGGCGTGGCCGAGCACACGCTGGGGATCGGCCTGCGGGTCGGCATTCTTGGGCGTGCCCCGGTGAGCAACACGTATGAATCGTTGCTGTGGATGGGGCTGATCGGGATCTTCATCGGGCTGATCGCCCAGGTGTTCAACCGCAAGGCGTACTACCTGTTCGCGGGCGTGTGCGCCGCGTTGCTCAGCGTGCTGTTTGCGATGATGGTGCCGATCTCGGACCAGACAAACTCGCTGCCCGCCGTGCTGCGCAGCAACTATTGGCTGACCGTCCACGTGCTCACCATCGTCGCCAGTTACGGCGTGCTGATGGTCGCGTCCGTGCTGGGGCACGTGTATCTCTTCCGCACCGCGATCCTGGGGCATCGCCTCGAGCCGGACCAGAACGAGCACCCGGGCCGATCGCACCCGATCACCGTGCAGATCTACCGCTGCATGCAGATCGGGCTGTTCCTGCTGACGGCGGGGACCATCCTCGGCGGCGTCTGGGCGGCGGATTCGTGGGGGCGGTTCTGGGGGTGGGACCCCAAGGAAACCTGGGCGCTGATCAGCATCGTGATCTATTTCGCCGTGCTCCACGCCCGGTATGTGAAATGGATCAAGGACTTCGGGCTGGCCGCGTCCGCCGTCCTCGCGTTCACCGCGATCGTGTGGACCTTCTACGGCGTGAACTACGTCATGGCCACGGGGCTGCATAGCTACGGGTTCGGTGCCGGCGGCGAGACCTGGGTGGGTCTCTGGGCGATCGCCGAGGCGGTGTTCCTGATCGTCTGCAAACTCCGGGCGAAGTCACTCGCGGGGGGCGGCCACAAGACGGGCCCGACCGGCCGGGGCACAACCGCCGGGGGCGTCGAGAAAGCCACCGCGTGACGTCGGCAGAGGGGAGTGGTCGAGATCCGCTGTGCGCGGCGGGTCAGTGCTGCTCTTCGCCCGGGCTGTTGTGTTCCATCGAGTCGATCCCCTGCCTCATGATCGATTCGTGGAGCGACCCGCGGTAGCGCCGCTGCTGGGCTTCGAACGTCGGGTCTCGAAAGGACCGCGCCGCGGCGAACTCCCCCTGGTGCGGCATCTGCCCCGTGATCTCGGCGAGGTTGGTCACGGCGGCGCGGAGGCCGTCGACGATGTAGCCCGCGTGGACGATGTTCTTTGCCTCCCGGATCTGGGCCAGACCCGCAAGCGACTTGAGCGCCGCGCGAAGCCGGCGGTCGTGGGCCATCAGCTTGGGCTGGAGCCGGAGGTTGTCCGAGGCCCGGATGCCGAGGTTGATGAACAGCTCTTCGGTGAACCGCGGGAGGGGGTCGTCCTTGTCGGCCATGTCGAGCAGGGCCATGAGCTCGTCGAGGTGGAACTCGCGTCGGCCCCCCTGCCAGACCCAGAAGGCGTGGTCGAGATCGTGGAGCATCCGCCATGCGAGGTGCTGGACCTGCTCATTGAGCCGCTTGCGTTCGAGGAGCCAGTCGATGATGGCGACGGTGAACGCCAGGCCGATCAGCTCGGTGCCGAGGTTGCCGAACAACGAGACCACCTCGGCCTGACGGTCGTCGGCGAGCAGGACCCCCGTGACGATCACCACGACGGCGATGAAAAGGCATCCGATGGCCAGCACGATCCGGGTATTCATCGATCGACTCCGGTAAGGGGTCTCCGATGGTACACGACGCGGCCTCGCCGCGCGCGGTATTCTGTGTCCACGGGGGATTCCGAAGATGCAAGATATCGTTCTGGGGCCGACGTTCGACATCGCTCTGGAGACCACGTCCGACGAGGCGGAGCGGGCCCTCGCCGACTGGATCCGCGAGGGGCGGTGTCCGTTCCACGCCAGCCGTGCGGGGAGCCATTTCAGGTTCACCACGCCCGCCGCCACGCGTCATTTCTGGTCGCCCACGCTCAACCTCGAGATCCGCGAGGAGGACGGCAAGGCGATGCTCTGCGGGCGGTTCAACCCCAGCCCGTCGATCTGGACGGGCTACATCCTGGCGTATCTCGCCCTGTCGACAATCTCGCTCATGGCGGCCATGTGGGGCATCGCCCAGATCATCATGCACAACCCGCCTTGGGCGTTCGTGTTCATCCCGATCTGCTTCGTCATCGCGGGCGCGATGTTCTGGGCCTCGTCGGTCGGCCAGCGTCTCGCGCGGCCCGAGATGAAAGCCATGCACGCGGCCCTCTGCGGCGTGCTCGACATCGAGCACCCCGTCCCGCCCTGCTGCGAGCACGCCTAGCCGTCACACCGCCCCGAGACCGGCCTGCTCGATCGACGCCGCCAGCTCGGGCATCGTCGCGGCGAACCGCTCGCGGAGACCCATCCCGTGCCCCGTCCACCGCCCGTGCTCGGCGGTGATCCGCCCGACAGTCTCGGGGTCGATCGGGTCGAGACCCGCGAAATCGAACAGACCCGACGCCGCCGGGCCGCCCGCCAGCAGGTCGGCGTAGTCGATCGTCAGGGTCCGCAGCGGGAGGTGCTCGCCCGAGAACACCGTCAGCCAGTGCTCCTCGAGCTGTTTCAGCACGGTCGCGAACAGCACCACCGCCCGCGGGTCGTGTGCATACAGAAGCCTCGGGTCGGCGTGCCGCAGGAAGCACCCGAAGCACGCGTCGAACGGGTCCCGGCGCACGAGCACCACCCGGGCGTTCGGCAGCATCTGCGCCACGACCCCGAGGACGTGCAGGTTCAGCGGGTTCGCATCGACGGTCCGGATGATCGCCTCGTTGTACGGATCGGTCTGTTCGAGGTACCGCTCGGCCGCGTCGGTTAGCACCTTGCCGGAGAGTTTCGAGGGGTCGTTCACGACCCCCGTCGGCTTGCCGCCGTTCCGGGCGATCGCCCGCGAGATCGCGGCCGGCAGCGCCTCGACATCGCCGGTGCGTGACACGGCGGGGTGCGCCTCGAGCAGCGCCCCGGCGAGTTCGGGACCGCCCCCGGGCATCCCGACGACGAACACGGGCCGCTCGCTGGCGGTGTCGAGCCGCCGGGCACGCGAAACGGTCTTCGCGTTCCATGTCGCGAGCATGTCCACGACCGACTTGGCGTAGGGCCGCGGGTCGTACCGGTTCGGGTTCAGGCCCGCGGACCTGCGGAACAGGTGCGCCGCGTCTTCGTCGTTGCCGTCCCGGCGTGCCCGCAGCTCGCCCAGCAGCGACAGCACTTCCGCGAGATAGACCGCGGGCACCCCCACCCGCTCGCTCTGGGCCGAGAGCGCCCGGGCGGCCGACTCTTCGCGGCGCGGCAGCGCGTCGTTCCCCGCTGGGGTCGCCAGCGCCAGCCGACCCAGGGCGATCGCGGTGTGGTGCGCCTCGTCCCCTTCGGTGTCCGCCCCGGTGAGCAACTCTTCGCAATCGTCGAGCCGACCCGAGGCGATCAACGCCGAGGCCTTGATCGCCAGCGCCTCGGCGGGCGGGTCCTGTTCGCCCGCGATGGGGTCGATCGTCGCCAGCGCCCCGGCGATATCGCCCGCGAGCACCCGGGCCCGCGCCAGCGTCATCGTCGCCTGCCGCAGGTCGTCGCCCTCCAGCTCGAACGTCGCCTGTTCGAGGAGCCGGATCGCTTCCTCGGCCTGTCCGAACCGGGTCGCCACGATCCCCTCGAGGAGCCGCGCACGGGGCTCGTTCGGGGCCTGCCGCTTCAGTTCACGCGCGATCGCCATCGCCCGCACATGATCCCCGCGGTTCAGGTTGCGGCGGCATTCGCCCACGACTTGATCGATCGAGAAGGAAACCATCGGACCTCCGGAGACGCGGATATCCCGCCCGCGTCGAGCCCGAGTCTATGTCGGCCCCGCTCCGTGTGTATTGTTCCGGCGATGAAACGGATCACGCTCATCTCCACCGGCGGCACCATCGAGAAGACCTACGACGAACGCACCGGGGTCCTCCAGAACCGGACAAGCATCGTCGGGCGCATGCTCGAAGCCCTCCGCCTCGAAGACATCGCCGTCAACACCATCGAGCTGTTCAGCAAGGACAGCCTCGACATGACAGACGAGGACCGCGCCCGAATCCTCGAAATCGTCCGCGTCATGCTCGCCGACAACAGCCCCACACGCGGCGGTATCGTCATCCTCCACGGCACCGACACCCTCTGCGTCACCGGCGAGATGCTCTGCGCCAACCTCGAAAACCCGCCCGCGCCCGTCGTTCTGACGGGCGCGATGCGGCCGTACGAGATGAAACAATCCGACGCGCTCCAGAACCTCACCGAGGCGATCTTCGCCGCCGGGGTGCTCGAGCCGGGCGTCTACGCCGTCGCCCACGGCCGGGCGCTGCGCTTCCCCGGCGTCGTCAAGGACGTCAACCGGGGCACGTTCGTCAAGAACGAACAATGACCCCGGGAAAACCCGCGTGCATCAACCGGACGCGGGCGACGCAAAGCAGAATACCGTCGCCCACGAAAAACACCCGGGCTTGTGCGCGGTTTAGGTGACGGGAATGCCTTGACCAGCCACAACAAGCCGCAACCGTGGGGGAGCGGTCTATTCATCATCAAGCACGAGCGAAAGAGAACACTTCTGCGCCACTCGGGTTTTCTGTGTTTTCTTGAGCCCTCGCTCCCGCTCGGGCCTCCTTTGTGGGGGATGAGGGATGGAGGGGGGGAGACACGCCGGACGCCCGAGCCATGAGGAGGAGGAGAGAGCGGAGAAAAGAGAGTCCCCGGGCTTGCGCCCGGGGCTCGTAACTGGGAAGATGCCCCGCATCATCGACATGGAGCCGCGACCGGGAGGGAGCGGTCATTTCATCATCAAGCACGAGCGAAAGAGAACACTTCTGCGCCACTCGGGTTTTCTGTGTTTTCTTGAGCCCTCGCTCCCGCTCGGGCCTCTTTGTGGGGGATGAGG
>JALWOY010000027.1 GCA_027083355.1 Phycisphaerales bacterium
AGCTTGCCGTGCGCGGCGATCTTTTCGAGGACCTCCAGTTCCCGCAGCCGCATGAGGACCGGGTTGTCCGCCAGCAGCTTGGCCGTGTTGGCCTGAGACCGCATGGCCGCGGTCTCTTCCCGCCGCGCGATCAGGTTGGCCTCGGCGGCCTTCTTCGCCTCCGTGACGCGGTTCATCAGATCCTTCATGTCGCCCGGCAGGATGACATCACGGATGCCGACCGAGGCGATCTCCAGACCCAGCTCCCCCGCACGACGACGAACGTTCTCCTCGATGTCGGCGGCGACGGCGTCCTTGTCCGTCAGGAAGACATCGAGTTCGCGTGCACCGACCGCGGCCCGCAGCACGAGCTGCGTTTCGCGGTACAGCGCCTGCCGCACGTCGTCCGTTTGGCTGACCGCCTTGCGGGCATCGGCCACTCGGTAGGTGACGACGGCGTTCATGTAGAGTCGAGATGTGGCGCGGTGACGGCAAGAGCCGCTCCGTTTCCACATCCCGCTCGTCGAACCGGACGTGCGGATCTCCCGCATCCGGCTCTCGTTCAGAGTCAATCATGTGTTCGCCCACGAGAAGGTGCGAGTTCGCAGGGCGAGTTGAGTCAGGCCCAACTCTTCGTGAAGGCGTTTGTCGGGATAGCGTGCTTCCACCCGGCCCTTCACTTTGTGCTTCGCTCGCAACCACTGGCGGAGCCGATGCCGCGCGTGTTCGTCCACGGCACGGTAGGCCGTGCTGACCGGACCCAGACAGAAGTAGTTCGCCCACCCTTGCAGTTTGCGATTGATGAGCGAGACTCGATCCGAAGCGTCCTTCAGCAACCAGCGGCGGCTGGTGATCTCGCTGATCTCGCGACACAGCGATTGCACCTTGCTCTTCGACGGGCGTGTGCCGATGTAGGCACGGCCCGTTTTCCGAGAATAGCACCGACCGATGGTGTAGCCCAGGAAGTCGAACGACTCCTCCGGCACACGGCACTGCCGCGTCTTCGTCTCGTTCACCGTCAGTTTCAGCGTCGACATCATCCGACGCATGGCGGTCATGGCCTCGCCGGCCGTGCCGCGACAGCAGATCACGAAGTCATCCGCGTAGTTGACGATGTGAGCATCCAGACGCTGCTCGTGTCCCTGAACCTTCCAGCCGAGAAGGAACCGACGCATGTAGAGGTTGCTCAATAACGGCGAGATCGGAGAGCCTTGCGGCGTGCCTCGTTTCTCGTCCTTGTTGCGGGTGGTTCGATGTCGATGGCCGCGTTCGTCAATCTCTTCGGTCGGTGCCACAAGCCACATCTTCAATAGGTGCAGCAGGTGTTTGTCGCTCACGCGACGGGCCACCGACTTCATGAGTTCGGCGTGCGGAATCGTATCGAAGTAGCCGCTCAAGTCCGCATCCACAACTTCCGTATGCCCCGAATTCAACAGCTTGTGGACGTGGCGAACCGCGTCCAGTGCGCTCTTCCCGCGTCGGTATGCGTACTGCTCCGGCTGCAGGTCGGCCTCGAAGATCGGTTCGAGCACGAGCACGGCTGCCGTCTGCACCACGCGATCCCGAATCGTCGGGATGCCCAGCGGCCGCTGTCCTCCGTTGGCTTTCGGAATCCAGACCCGCCGGACCGGCTGAGGTTCATACGTCTTACTCCTGAGTTCTTCCGCCAGTTCGTCCAGCCAACGGCCCGTGCCGTACTCGTCGATGTCGTCGAACGTCTGTCCGTCCACTCCGGATGCGCCGCCGTTGGCGGAACACACCGCGTAAGCGAACTGCAGCACGTCGCGGCGATACACCTTGTCGTACAGCAAATAGAACCGAAAGCCGGGCGATCCCTTCGCTTTGACATGTAGCGCCGTCTGCAGCTTCTCAACACCTTTGGGAGTTTCCAGGGTCATGCCAATCTCCCCGCTGTCCGCCCTTTCGACGCTTCCTCGGAACCAGGGCCCCTTCGCTCGACCGGCGTTACCCGGCGTCATCACTACTACGAACCCATCCGCCACCCCGCACGGCCCGGCCTGTCCGTCGCCGGATGCCGGGTGCCAGTCACGCCCTCGCACCGCCGGGGCTTCCCGTGTTGCTTTGAGTCTCCTATGCTGACATGCCGTCGCCACTGCCCCGGAGGAACCGTAGGGCGAAAATCGCTCAGTCCTCCCCCGACAAGGTCAGGAGGCACACCACCCCACGACTGCGGCCTTCCCCGTCTC
>JALWOY010000028.1 GCA_027083355.1 Phycisphaerales bacterium
TCGTGTGAGGTTTATCTCGGCGACGCGCTCGGGCCGGGGGTGCTCACGCGGTGCCCCCGGCCCGTGAACCTGCTCTTTGCCGACCCGCCGTACGCCATGGTGCGCGACCCCGAAGGGTGGCGGCGTGTGCGCGGGCAGTTCATGCGATTGATCGATCTGCTGGCGTACGACGGCTTCGCCGTGCTGCGGACGCCGCACCCGCTTCTCCACCGTGCCGACGCGACGCCGCGGCCGGGGGGGAGAACGAAAAAAACAGCCGGGATCGAGCGCCCCGCAGAGCCCGCGCGCATCGTCGCGGTCGATCTGGACGCGTCGGACGGCGACGAGATCGACGATTTCGAGCGGGAGATCAAGTCGCAACGGCACGGCCCGAAGTACGTGGATGTTGATTTGATCTTTGAGAACGCCGAGGGCCCGGAGACTCATGTCTACGGCTCGACGGCGGTGCATCTGTACATGCGGAAGAAGGACGGATGAGCACGACGACCGAACCGACCCATCACGACCCGCTCGCCTCACTCAACAGCGCACAGCGGAAGGCCGTGACGTATTCCGGGGGGCCGCTCATCGTGCTGGCCGGGCCGGGGACGGGCAAGACCCGGGTGATCATCTCGCGGATCGTGCACATGATCCGCGGCGGCGCCGAGCCGGGGCGGGTCCTGGCGTTGACGTTCACGAACAAGGCCGCTGGCGAGCTGCGCGAGCGGCTGGCCTCGGCGCTCGGCCCTGAGGTGGCCGAGGCGGTCGGGGCGTACACGTTCAACGGGTTCGGCGCGCACATCCTGCGTCGTTTCGCCGACCTCGCGGGCCTCCCCCCGACGACGAGGCTGATCGATCCTGCCCAGAAGATCCGGATGATGCGCACGATCGTCGCGGACCGCGGGCTGTTCGCCGACGCCGTGGCAGGCGGGCTCGACAGCGCGATCATCGAGGCGTCGGCGCAGATTAACGCGATGCACTGCGCGGCCCTGACGCCCGCGTCGGCCCGTGAACGGATCGAGGCGAGGCGGGACGCGCTGCCCGGTCTCGGGCTGGACGACGAGGACGCGGAGGCCGCGCGGGCCGAGATCCGCCACCTGCTCGATGTCGTGTCGTTGTGGGAGGGCTTCGACCGGGCATGTCTCGAAGCGGGGCTGATCTCGTTCGACGACCAGCTCGGTCGCACGAACCGGCTGCTGGAGGGCAACGAGTCTGCCCGGTCGATCGTCCGGGCGGATTGCCGCTGGATCGTGGTCGACGAGTTCCAGGACGTCAACGCGGCCCAGATCGAGCTGCTCCGGCAGATCGCGCCGCCCGAGGCGTCACCGGACCTGTGCGTGGTGGGCGATGACGACCAGGCGATCTACGGGTTTCGCGGCGCCGATGATCGCGCGTTCGAGCATTTCAGGCGGATCTGGCCCGGCGTCGAGACGATCCCGCTCGAGGAGAATTACCGCAGCGCGACGCCGATTCTGTCGGTCGCCAACGAGATCATCACGCGGGCGAACAGGCGGTTCCAGGAGGACAAGAAGATCCGCCGGGCCGACGTGCTCGGGGCCGACCCCGCGGGTTCGGTGGTCGAGGCCGTTCGGCTGGAGAACGAGCATCAGGCGGGCGACGTGATCGCCGCGATGATCAGGCGGGTGTTGTCCGAAGACCCCGAGCTGCCGCTGCGTCGCATCGCCGTGATCGCGCGGACGTGGAAAGACCTCGACACGATCAACGAGGCGTTGCGCATCGAGGGCATCGCCTCGCGCATCGCCCGTCCGCCCACGCCTTCGCGTGACCAGGGCGTGCTCGACATCGTGGCGTGGGCGCGTTTGCTGCTGGACCCCGGCTGCACGCCCCACGCGGTACGGATTCTCCGCCGCCCGCCGAACCAGTTGCCCGTCAACACGGTGCTGGAGCTGCGTCAGCGGTACCTCGCCCGGCAGTCGCGCGTCGAGGGGACGGACAACGTGCTGCCGTTCGCGACGTGGGCGGCGGGCGAGGGCGCGGCGGAGCTCCCGGAAGAGATGAACGACCCGCACACCCGGGCCGTGCTCCATCGGTTCGGCGAGACGTGGTCGGCGCTGCGTGAGCTGTCGGCGACGAGCCCGGCGACGGACGTGATCGGGGAGATCGTGCGGAGGACCGGCGTAATCCACGCCGAGCTGCTCGACGCCCGGGCGCGGGCGGCCCGTGTTTCTTCGGTCGTCGGGTTGATGCGGTTCGCGGCCGAACGGGCCGACCGTCTGGAAGAGCCGGGGGATCTCCGCGCGTTCATGGCGTACTGCGATGACCTGGAGGAACTCGACGGCAAGAACAGGATGTACACGCCGGACATGCTCACGCACGAGCCGGTCGACGCCGAGTTCGACGACGACACGACGGACGCGGTGCAGTTGCTGACCGCGCACGCCGCGAAGGGGCTCGAGTTCGACACGGTTTTCGTGCCGCGGGTCGCGCCCCCGCACGGGTACCCGAAATCGAGCATGCGGAACGAGGAGCCGGTGCTGCCGGTATGGGTCGCGGGCGAGGAGGACGACGACCGCGGCCCGGGCGCCGCCCGCGACGACGAGGAACGGCGGTTGTTCTATGTCGCGTGCACGCGGGCGGAGCGTCGGCTCGTGCTGCTGGGCAAGGTGCCGAAAAAATCCGGCTCGATGAATTTCCTCATCGAGCTGCTCGGCTCGGACGCCCCGGTCGTCGAGCGCGAGGCGGGCGATCTGCTCGGCCCGTTCGCCCCGGACCCCGCCGACCGCCTGCTGCGTCCGCTCGACTGGAAGGCGTCGATGACACGCCGGGAGGTGATCCGGTCGGCGAGACGCGAAGCCCGGCTTCTCGCCTCCGGGGCGTTGGATTCCGCCGACCGCGCCGATATCGACGAGCACGGGGTGCTCGACGCCGCGGACCGGCTCGGAAACGCGGCGATGCGGCTCGCCGCGATCGCCCGGGCCGAATCGGGTGTGTCGCTGCCGGGTTGGCTCGACCGCGACCCGTTCCGGACGATCTACAACACCATCCGGGCCGCGGGCGAGGAGGACGTCGAGCCCGTTTCGGCGTTGCGCGCGGTGCTGAGGCCGCTGCCGCCCCCGTTGTGGCTCAGCTTCACGGGGATGAAGCAGTGGGAGCAGTGCCCGCGGTGTTATTACGTCAACAACGTGCTCAGGCTGCCCCAGCCGGAGGGCAGCCCGATCGTTGTCGGCAAAATCACGCACTCGGCGTTGCAGGTGTTCTATGAACGATTCCGGGCCGCGGGCGAGCGGGGCGAGCCCGAGCCGGGGCTGGAAGAACTGCTCGCGATCGGCGACCGGATGTTCGCCGCCGCGTGGACCGACACGGATATCGTGGACCCGGAACAACGCCGGCAGATCAGGGCCTTGTTGCAGAACTGCTACGAGCACATGCACGACGACCGGCAGAACGTCGTCGGCGTCGAAGAGAAATACCGGTTCACATACCCCTATCGCGGCGAGCACACCATCACCGCGAAGATCGATCGCATCGATGTTTCCGGGGACGGCTACCGGATCATCGACTACAAGACCGGGCACGCGTCGAAGTCGCTGCTGGAACCGAAAAAAGACGACCTCCAGCTCGGCGTCTACATGCTCGCCCTGCGCGCTTCGATCAACGAGGGCGACGTCAACGGCGAGAACATCCCCGCCGGAGTCGCCGAATACTGGTGTCTGTCGACGGGAGAGCGGGGCGTCATCGGTTTCGACGACATCGACGAAACAAAGATCCGCCGGAAGATCGAGAAAACCATCGACGGCATGCTCGACGGGGATTTCAAGCGGGGCCGGGGCTGCACGGGGGCGTGCGACCTGCTCGAGCCCGGCGGATCGAGAGAATAGACGATCTCGCCGTGGTCCGCGGGGTTGCTGTCCGGGGCGCTATCCTCCGGCATCTTTCGGAGGTAAGACCGATGATCCGACGTGTTGTGCTCAGCCTGATGATGCTGCTCCTCTCCGCCGCCGTCGCCCCCGGGCAGGGGATGTCACGCCCGGACGATCAGGGCGGCGGGCCCAACCCCGCGACGCCCCTGCCGGTCGACGACAGGCTCGTCACGGGCCGGCTCGAAAACGGGCTGCGGTACATCATCCGTCACCACGAGAACCCGCCCGGCGAGGCCGGGATCTGGCTCCACGTCGGCACCGGGTCGCTCAACGAGACCGACAGCCAGCGCGGGCTCGCCCATTTCCTCGAACACATGGCCTTCAACGGGTCGGAAAACTTCCCCCCCGGCGAGGTCGTCAAATACTTCGAGTCCATCGGCCTCACGTTCGGCCGCGACCAGAACGCCTTCACCAGCTTCGACCAGACCGCGTATCAGCTCTATCTGCCCGACACCGAGCCCGCCACCATCGGCAAGGGCCTCACCTTCTTCGCCGATGTCGCACGCCGCCTGCTGCTGCGCCAAGAGGACATCGACGAAGAGCGAGGCGTCATCCTCGAAGAGCTCCGCACCGGCCGGGGGCCCGCGCAGCGCCTCCGGGACCAGTGGCTCGAACGCCTCGCGCCGGGATCGCTCATCGGTGTCCGGCTCCCCATCGGCACCGAGGAATCGATCAACGCCCTGACCCGTCAAGACTTCCTCGATTATTACAACAAGTGGTACGTCCCCGGGAAGATGACCCTCATCGTCGTGGGTGATCTCGACCCCGCAGAGGCGGAGAAACAGATCGCCGATGCGTTCGGCCCGCTGCCCGACCTGCCCGTTGTCGCCGACACCGACGCCGGTGTCGAGCCGTACACGCAGCGACGCGCCATCGTCGCGAGTGACCCCGAAGTGACCGATGCGCAGATCTCGCTCATCGAGATCGACCGCCCGGACGAGCCCACGACCAACGCGGGCACGCTCCGGCGTGATCTGATTCACATGCTCGCCGTCGAGGCCTTCAACCGCAGGCTCGCCGCGAAGATCGACGCCGGCGAGGCCCGCATGCTCGGCGGCGGCGCGTTCGCCCAGAACCTGTTCGGAGCCCTCCGTCTGGCGCAGGCCTCGGCGTCCAGCCAGCCGGACGCGTGGACCGGGGCACTCGAGGATCTCGTCACCGAAGTCCGCCGCGCGGAGTTGCACGGGTTCAGCGATTCCGAGCTCGAGACCGCCCGTCGGTCTGTGCTCGCGTCGCTCGAACAGGAAGCCCAGCAGGAACCGACGTATCCCGCGCGCGCGATCCTCGCCCGGTTGAACAACGCGGTCGAGTCCGGCGACACCATCTCGTCCCCGACGCAGATCCTCGATCTTGCGCGCGTGCTGATCGGCACGGTCCGCCCCGGCGAGGTGAACCGCGCCTTCGCGGCGCTGTTCGACACGTCGCGGGCGACGTTCCTGCTGACGCTGCCGAGCGGCCCGGGCGTGCCCGACGAGGCCGACGTGCTCGCGCTGGCGGGCGGGTTCGCCGACCGGGCCCCGGAGCCGGACATCGACGCGGCCCCCGCCGGTTCGCTCATGGACCAAACCCCGCAACCCGGGGAGATCGTCGAGCAGAGCACCCACCCGGAAACGGGCGTCTGGTCCGCGGTGCTCTCCAACGGCGTCATCGCGCACCACAAGGCGATGTCGCAGAGGCAGAACTTCGTCGATGTCCGCATCACGCTGCTCGGCGGGGTTGTCGAGGAAAACGCGGAAAACCGGGGCATCACCACGGCCGCCGCGCAGGTCTTCGCCCGGCCCGCCACGAGCGACCTGACCGCGGCGCAGGTCCGCGATCTGCTCGCGGGCAAGAAGATCCAGATCACCGGCTCCGCGCAGGACGACTTCGTCCAGATCGCGATCACGGGCAGCCCCGACGACCTCGAAACCGGCATGCAGCTTGTCCATCGTTTGCTCACCGACCCCCGGCTCGAATCCGTGCCGTTCGAGCAGTGGCGCACCGCCACGCTCCAGAGCATGCGGGCCGCCCTGCGTGATCCGCTCGGCGCCCTCCGCACCGTCATGGGCGAAACGATCTACCCGCAAGAGGCCGTGACCGCCCGGCCCCTCACCCCCGAGCAGCTCGAACGCATCAATATTGATGATGCCCAGCGCTGGCTCGACGCGTTCATCGCCCGCGCGCCGATCGAGGTCGCCGTCGTCGGTGATATCGACCGCGACCGGGCCGCCGGGCTTGTGCGCACATATCTGGGGTCGCTCCCGGAACGCACGCGGATGGCGCCCGGCTTGCTCGCCGATCTCGAATCGATCCCCGCGCCGACCGAGGACCGCACCGCCACGGTCGAGGTCGACACGCAGACCCCCGCGGCCGGCGTGATCGCGGGATTCTTCGGTTCCGATGCCGCCGATCTCCGTGACACCCGGCTTCTCCAGCTCGCCTCACGCACGCTGTCGAGCCGGATGATCGAGAAGCTGCGCGAGCAGGAGAGGCTCGTCTACTCGATCCAGGCTCAGGTTGTCCCCGCCGAGGCATTCAAGGGATACGGCCTGATGCTCGCCGGCTCGGCGACCGCGCCGGATAAGGCGGACACGCTCGCGACGCGCATCGGCGAGATCTTCGCGGATTTCGCCGAATCAGGACCGACCGACGATGAACTCGCCACCGCCAAGGCCCAAGTCGCCAAAACGATCGGCGAGGCGTTCGAGGAGCCCAGTTTCTGGGCGCTCCAGCTCAGCCAGCTCGTCAAGCGGGATCGGTCGCTCGATGATTTCACCTCGGCGTTGCCAACTTATCAGTCGTTCACGGCCGACGAGGTGCGCGAGAATTTCGCCGCGTACCACAAGAGGCCCAAGTTCCGCGTGATCGTCAAGCCGGCCGAGTAAGACAGATTCCAACAGATGCTTTCTGGAGCGAGATCACCCGGGTCTTGCTCCAGAAAGCGTGAGATCCGTATCAGAAGGAGATCTGCGCGCCCCAGTAGAGACCGGCGATCGCCCCGCTCCATTCGAACTCGCCGGGACCGTTGCCCGAGGACAGATCGACGTACTGGAACCGATAGCCGATGCGGAGCCCAACCTCGGGGATCGGCCGGTAGACAAACCCCGGCTCGATCGAGAAGCTGAACGAGCTCCGGTCGCCGGCGGAGAACCCGCCCGCCGTGATCTCGACGTCTATGCCGTAAGTACGGGCGAAGTCGAATTCGACCCGGCCGCCGATGACCGGCTCGGCGAACAGCTCGTCCGCGCCGGCGGTGGTGACGGTTCCGGCCGGGCGAGGGGTTGCGTGTGTGACCACCGAACTGATGTCGGCGCGGTGCAGCCGGAGCCCGGCGAGCAGCTCGGCCCGGATATCGACCTCGACGGGGCCGTTCTCTTTGTTCCGGCGTCGATAGACCAGATACGAGGCGTTCACGTCGAACATCTGGTACGAGAAGTCCGAGATGATCCGGTCGCCCGCCCGGAAGGGGGCCTCGCCGATCCGGCCGAGGAAGGGGACCGTGGCGCCGCGGTCGTTCGTGGTGACACTCTCGCCGCCGATCGTGATACGCCACGGCCCGCGTGCGGCCATGAGCCGGCCTTTCGGGGAGAGCCGGGGGCTGTCGAGGTTGAGGTCCGTCAGTTCGATCTTGTCCCCGCGAGTCCCGCCGGAGGGGAGCCGGAGATCGCCGGACAGGGCGCTGTAATAGACGACCGGTTCGAAGCGGATGGTCCAGTTTGGTGCGCCGAGCGATGCGAGATCGGGCTGGTCGGACGCGGCATCGGCGGGGTCGGTCTGGCCGGCTACACCGGCTCCCCCGGCCCGTGCGGTCGGGGAGAAAACGAGGGCGAGGCACGCAAACAGAGCGGCTTTTCGGGTCATTGAAGAACACTCCTTCACTGCGGTCGGTTTCGGACCGTCCCGACAGCGTATCGTGACGCATGGGCCCACGCGGGGAGACCAACCGGATCCGTCTCGGCCCGGGTGTGCGTGTCGACCCGTCGGCGTTGCGGTTCACGTTCGTCACCAGCGGTGGGCCGGGCGGGCAGAACGTCAACAAGCGATCGACCAAGGCCGTGCTCCGCGTGTTCGTTGCCGATCTGGGGATGCCGCCCGACGCGGCCGACAGGCTCCGGGCCGCCCGTCGGCATTGGTTGACGGACGACGACGAGCTCGTGATCGCGTGCGAGAAACACCGGAGCCAGCACAGGAATCGATCGGGGTGTGTCGATCTGCTGCGCGAGGCGGTCCTGCAGGCGCTCGAAAGGCCCAAAGCCCGCCGCCCGACGAGGCCCACCCGGGGGGCGATCGAACGCCGACTGAACGAGAAAAAACAACGATCTGAAATCAAGAAACGCCGTCGGCCGCCGGACGGCTGACTGTTCCCTACCATCCACAGTGCAGACCGACGACAACGGTTCAAAGTGGGTGTTGGCGATCGAGACCAGCAATCCATCGGCTCACGAAGACCCGCCGGCGGCCGGCGTTGCCGGCGCAAGAATCGAGGGCGGGGCCGGGGTCGCGCAAATCGTCGAGCAACACCTCAAACCGGGGGGGCGTCACGACGACGGGTTGATGCCCGCGATCGAATCGATCCGGGAGCGGCTCGGTGTGCGACCTGGCGGGCTCGTCCGGGTCTGTGTCTCGGTCGGCCCGGGAGGGTACACCGCGTTACGGATGGCGGTGACGACGGCGAATCTGCTCGCCGAGACGACGGGTGCGGCGATCGCGGCGGTGCCGTCGGCGGCCGTGGTCGCGTCGAATATCACGGGGCCACCCCCATTTGCGGTGTGCCTGGCTTCCAAGCGGGGCACGACGCACGCGACGGTCTTCGATGGACCGGGTGGGTCGGGCCGGGTTGTCGGGCTGATCGGGCCGGGGGATGTCGGTTCGCTGGGGGTCGATCTGCTTCTCGCGGACCGGTTCCTGCCGGGGGCGATTCGGGAACGGGCGGCGGAAATCGGGG
>JALWOY010000029.1 GCA_027083355.1 Phycisphaerales bacterium
CCACAAACCCCATCGCCGCGTTCTTGCGCACCGCCATGACAGACCTCCGTCCCCCGTCACGATCCGAGCCCCGGAACAACGGCGTCAGCATATCATGCGCGAAGGCGGAGGTTGTTCAGAGGCTCCAGATCGTGTTGTCTCGGTTACTATAGTACGGTAGTGATAGAAGTGGTCGTCGCTGGGCAACAGCGGGTTGTTATAGCGTCATCAACCCGAGCGACATGGCTGGGTTCACGGACGCATTCACGTCCGGGCCGGCCGGTGGGTACGACAACGCCGCTTCACTTTAAGATGGGTGCCCATGAAACGTCGCAGCGGAAGCAAGGTACGGCTGATTCGGCTTTGTGCGGTCGTCCTCGTTGTATCGTGGGGAACACAAAGCATTCTGGCGATGGCGATATCACCATTCGTTCAGTATAGAAAAGCGTTCTTTCCGCAAAGTGTGATGTTGACGTCGAACCGCACGGATGTCATATTGTATATCCGCTCGTCGTATCGACTCGAACCGATCACTTGGACCCCGGCGCGGCAATCGACGCTTTTTCTGGATTGGTTCCTGTGGCCCCCGAGTACGACATTTCTTTCCGGTATCGATTGTGGATGGCACAACGATGTGGAATATAGAGGCTGGATCGATCCTTCGAAGAACTATCGGTATGATTCATGGGTGCACAAGGCCGCCCGTGTCGACTTCCCCGCGGCGAGCGTTCTCTCCCACCCCGTCCGGCCGGACGAGATCAAGAAAACCCGTCGTTTCAGGTATGTCGAAACGGCCGTAGGCTGGCCGTTTCCTTCGATGTATGGATCGATCAGCTACCGCCTGGGGACGGAGCCCGATCCTGTGCACGGGCTTTTGTGGGAATCGCTACGCTACGAATGGGCTGCGCCCGTTCCCGCGGCTTTGTGTATTACGCCGGCATTCCGTTTGTCCCATACTGCCGCGATGCCGGAGTTCTTTGTGCCGTTGAAACCGATATTAACCGGATCCGTGCTCAACACGGCTTTTTTCGGCATGGTCTACACGGCGATCTGGACACTGACCTGCCGACTCTGGCGAATAATCAGCGGGGCCACGAAACGCGAACGGAAAAAGCGGGGTGAGTGTGTCAAGTGCGGCTACCCTCTCGAAGGCCTCCAACGCTGCCCCGAGTGCGGAGCCGCCGCATACCATAAAGCACGGTGATCAGATCCGCGTGCCGGGGGCCGGGCCGCGGGATCTCGACCGTGGTGGTTACCGCGTGAAACTGGTTATGGAAATCAAAACAAATCCTTCGCATGATCAATGTCTTAAATAAGTTGCGTCGCGGACTGAAATTCGTAGCCGTGATGCTCCTGCTCCAAGCCGTTTTCGCCGTTGCGGTTTCTCCGTTCCTCGGTTCGATCGGCTCCTGTCTGCCGAATATGGGGCCCAAATATTATTATGTACCATCCACCAAGGAATCATGGTGGTCCATCGGTTCTCGTTTGTCCTTCTATAAATTTGATTTCGTAGCTAATCCATCTGTGACGTTCCCATTGCCGAGCTACATCCGATCTTGGAGCCTCGGCAGACGTATCGATTCGACCGCGTTCGGTGCGTATGAGCCGGACAGCAGGCAGGCCAAAACGTGGGAGCACCTTGATTCCCCCCCGCGATGGAGCATTCTGTCGTCTCGGCTTGATCACGACGAGATCAGGAAAACGAGAGTTCACAGGTCCGTGGAATACGCGATCGGTTTCCCATACCCGTGCCTTTACGGACGCGTGGACTACCATTTGAGCACACAAGTAAAAGGGAACCAAGGGTTCTATTATGACAAAAAGCGGTATGTGTGGAGTGTGCCGATCCCGTCGCTTTTCAAGACCTCGAATGGTGCCCGCATACCACTCTTTGACGACGCGGTTCTACCTCTCCAGCCGATTCTGACGGGCACTTTGCTCAATACCCTTTTCTATACGCTTTTCTTCTGGGCTCTTTGGATCCCCAGCCGTCGGTTCTGGCGCGTGCTGTCCAACGCGAAGCAGAAAAAACGGTACGCCCGCGGCGAATGCATCCGCTGCGGCTACCCGCTCGAAGGCCTCCAACGCTGCCCAGAGTGTGGCTCCGCCCGTCCGAAGAAGGCTCCGACATGGTTCGGGCCGATTGTCCGCATCGCGCAAACCCCGGTCTGGGGTAGACAGCCAATAGAAAAATCAGATTGAAAACGAAATCGGAGAGCCTGTCTGTTTGCGCGGTCGAGGATCGTGAACAGAGGATATATTCGCAGGCTTGGCGGATGCCCCTTCAATCAAGCACGGTAGGTATGGTGGTGTTCATGACCAACGCCGTGTTCAACCCCCCACCCGCCGCACGCACTCGGCCGTGATCTCCGCCGCTCGCTCGATCTCCGACTCGGTGGTGAACCTCGACAGGCTGAATCGCACTGTCCCCTGCGCCACACGTTCCTCGACCCCCATCGACAGCAGCACCGCGCTCGGCTCCAGAGACCCCGACGAACACGCAGAGCCCGCGCTCGCCGCCAGCCCGCGCTCGCTCATGCTCAGAAGCAACGCCTCGGACGACAGCCCGGCAAAGCCGATGCTGCTCGTGTTCCACAGACGATCCCGCCCCGCCGAGTTCACCTCGGCACCGGGGCACGCCTCGACCACCATCCGCTCGAACCGGTCACGAAGGCCCGCAAGCCTGGCACGCGCGTCGGCATCATCCAGCCAATCCCTCGCGGCTTCCGCGGCCGCCCCGGCCCCCAGAATCCCCGGCACATTCTCCGTCCCCCCGCGCCGCCCGAGCTCCTGCGCACCGTGAAGCACCGGCCGAACACCAACACCCGGACGAACCCAAAGACCCCCGACCCCCTTCGGACCGTGGAACTTGTGCGCACTGATCGACAGCAGATCGCAGGGCGGCTCCTCCACAGGCATCTTCCCGACCCACTGCACGCCGTCACAGTGCAGCGGCACCCCCGCCGAACGGCAGACCTCGCGCACCCGTTCGATCGGCTGGACGACCCCGGTCTCGTTGTTCGCCCACTGCACGCTGACCAGCGCCGCCCCGTCGAGCAGCCCCGGCAGCGCATCGACATCGACCAACCCCCCGGGACCCAGCGGCAACCATCGCACCTCGAACGTATCGCTCAGATCCTCCGCGAGCGCGCGCACGGCCTTGTGTTCCGCCCGGCTCGTCACCAACGCCCCGCCGCCGCCCGCCGACAGCACGCCCCGGATCGCCAGATCGATCGATTCCGTCCCCCCCGATACCAGCGTCAACTGACGGGCCGGCACGCCGATCAGCGACGCGATTTGCGCCCGCGCCAGCTCCACCGCGTGCCGCGCCGCCTGCCCCGCCCGGTGCACGCTCGACGGGTTGTGCCAGCGTTCCTCGAGCGCCGTGCGCACGGACGCGACCACCGACGGCAGCGGCTTCGTCGTCGCGTTGTTGTCCAGGTAGATCACGCGAGATCGTAAGCCTCAGGCGTCTTCGCCGTTCCCCGCGGCCGATTCCATCAGCAGCCGACGCAGCGCATCAACCACAGCCGACCGGGCATCTTCCAGCGTCGGGCAGTTTTCGCCCAGTTCCCGCGCGAGGCTCGTCACCGGCCGCCCCGACAACCCGCACGGCACGATCAGCCCGAAATGATCCAGATCCGGGCGCACGTTCAGCGCCAGCCCGTGCATCGTGATCCACTTGCGAACCCGCACCCCGATGGCGCACACCTTCGCCTCGGCCCCCCCGCCCGCCGGCGAGACCCACACCCCGGTCGCCTCCGGGTCCCGAAAACCGGACAGCCCCATCGGCGCGATCGCGTCGATCACCGCACGCTCGAGCAGCCGGACATACTCGACCACCCGGAGCCCCGCCGTCTTCAGGTCGATGATCGGATAGACCACGAGCTGTCCCGGCCCGTGGTAGGTGATGTCCCCGCCCCGGTCGGTTTCGCAGACCTCCACCCCACGCTCGGCGAGAAACTCCGGCGAAGCGAGCAGATGCTCGGCCACCCCCGGCCTCGGGGTCATCGTGATCACCGGCGGGTGCTCGACCGTGAGAATCCGGCCGATCACCGGCTCGTCACGCCCCCGGGCCGCGAGCACCTCGCCGTGGTGCGCACGCTGCGCGTCGAGCGCCGGGCCGTACGCGAGCCGGCCCAGGTCATAGACAGGCAACAATTCGTCAGGCACGGCTGATGCTATGCCGGTCCGCGGCATGGTCCCCTACACTGGGGCATGCCGCGCGCGCCGGTCGTCCATCCCACCGCCGTCGTCGACGACCGGGCCCGACTCGCCCCCGGTGTCGAGGTCGGTCCGCGCTGCACGATCCGGGGCCCCGTCGAGTTGGGCGAGGGTACCACGCTCATCGCGGACGTGCACATCCACGGCGACACCCGCATCGGTCCGGGCGGCGTGGTCTACCCATACGCCTGCATCGGGTTCGGGCCGCAACACGTCAAGATCCGTCACGGCGACCCCATCGGCGCGGTCCGGATCGGAGCCGACGCGGTCATCCGCGAACACGCCACCGTCCACGCCTCGATGTACCCGGATCAGCGCACGATCGTCGGCGATCGCGTCTATCTCATGGTCGGGGCCCATATCGGGCATGATTGTGTGATCGGGAACGACGTCATTATCTGCAACGGCGCGTTGCTCGCCGGGCACTGCGAGATCGCCGACCGGGCCTATATCTCGGGGAATGTCTCTCTGCATCAGTTCTGCCGCGTCGGCCGGGGCGCGATGATCAGCGGCGGGGCGGCGTGCAACGTCGATATCCCCCCCTATTGCACCGCGTACGGGTTCAACGCCCTGAGCGGGCTCAACCTCGTCGGGATGCGACGCGCCGGACTGCCACGCGAAGAAATCACGCTCGCCCGAAGGGCTTACCGCGAAGCCTTCCGCACGCGGCTCGACCGGCGCGAACAGATCCGACGCCTCGAAGCCTTCGCGGACAGGTGCGGGCCCGCAAGAGACATGCTCGAGTTCCTGCGAACAACAAAACGCGGCGTGCTCATCGGCGACGGCCGGCCCAAGTCCCACACCGTCCGCTGGCTCAAACGGGCCCTCCGCCCCGACGTCTGGAACGAAACCATGACCGAGGTCGAAGACGATGCCATGGCGTGAGCTCAAGCCGCCGCGGAGCGAACACGTCCTCCCCGACGGCGTCTGCGCGGGGCTGTGCGTCCTCGCCAGCGGGTCCTCCGGCAATTGCTCCATCCTGCGTGTCCGCCCGGACCCCGCGAGCCGGGCAACACGCACCTGCCTCATCGACGCGGGCCTCAGCCCCACCCGCACGCGCCGTCTCCTCGCCGAGCGCGGCCTCACCCTGGGCGACATCGACGACATCATCCTCACGCACCTCGACGGCGACCACTTCCACGCGGGATGGAAAAAGGCACGCGACTGCCGGGCCATCCTCAGGCTCCACCAAAGGCACACGGGCCGCGCCCAACGCAACGGCTCGATGATGCGGCGGAACGAACCGTTCAGCGAACGCGTCGAACTGACCGAGGGCGTCGGGTTCGAGCCCGTGCTGCTCAGTCACGACGACCTCGGTGTCGCCGTCTTCAGGTTCACGTTTCCCGATGGCGCGTCGCTCGGGTTCGCCACCGACCTCGGCCGGCCCACCGACACGCTCATCGACCACCTCCGCGGGGTCGACGTGCTCGCCATCGAGTCGAACTACTGCCCCGAACTTCAGGCCGCCTCGGGCCGACCCGCCTTTCTCAAGCAAAGGATCACCGGGGGGTCCGGCCACCTCAGCAACGAGCAATGCCATCGCGCCGTGAAGCAGATCGGCCCCGGCTCCGACGTCGTGCTGCTGCATCTGTCCAGACAATGCAACACCCGCGAACTCGCCGCCCGTGCGCACGAAGGGGCGCCCTACCGGCTGACGGTCTCCAGCCACGACACCCCCACGGACTGGATCTGGATCAGGCCGACAGACAGGACGGTCTCGCGCGATCTGTTCGAGGCCGCCGGACGCGGGTGACCGGCGTGATGACGCGAACGCCCGAAACACCGCGACGCCGAGCGCCCGTGATCGTCCCACTCCTGCGCGCGATGCTCGGCCTGCGACGCCGGATCACCGTCGAGGGTGTCCGTTACAAAGAAAAGGACACGGCCCCCATCGACCGCGCGCTCTCGTCGAAGAAACGGGGCGAAAAACAGTACGAGGTCCGGTTCCCCGCCGGACGGTCGATGACCATCCACTGCACACCCCAACGCCGATACGCGGACCTCATGGATGTCCCCGAACTCCGCTCGATCGCGTTCGGCGAGAACCTCGTCCGCCCCGGCTCCCGGGTCCTGGTCCTCGGCGTCGGCACGGGCGCACCCGCGAGGCTCATCGCCGAGTGGATCGGCCCCCACGGCGGGCTGGTCGCCATCGATCGCGACAACGAATCCATCCGCTTCGCCCGACGACGATACCGCATCGAAGGCGTCAGCTTCGAGCGGGGCGGACCCGAGTTGCTCGCCGGCGAGCTCGACGGCGCGTTCGATCTTGTCATGATCACGCAGCACTGGATCGAGCGGTGCGACGAACCGGGGCACGCCCTGAACGAGGCTTGGCGCGTTACGACGCCCGGCGGGCGGATGATCCTCGTCGGCGATCCGTTAGCCCGGTTCGTCGAGGGCAGCGGCATCCGGGGAACCCGGGTCTCCCGGCTCGCCCCGCCGGACGGCGGGCCCGCCCTGATCGTGATCGACAAACCCGGAAAAGGGCGGGATCGTGATCGCGTCGACGCCCGGCGCTAGGCTTGATGATGAGCCCCGAAAGCGAACACACCCCGGACGCCCACGAGATCGAGCAGTTCCTCTCGCACGCCCCGGCCGTCTCGCGCACCACGGGCGACCCCGAACGCACCCGCGCGTTCGCCATCGACTGTGCCCGCCTGTTCAAGGACGACAAGTGCGAGAACATCGTCGTGCTCGACGTCAGGGGACGCAGCCAGGTCACCGATTACGTCGTCATCGGGTCCGGCACCTCCGACCGCCAGATGAACTCGGCGATCGACGACGTCGTGGAACTGGGCGAACAGCGGGGGTTCAGCGCCATGCGCACAAGCCGGGACGACCGCTCGACGTGGCTCCTGGCCGATTTCGTCGACGTCGTCGCGCACCTGTTCGAACCCAACACCCGGGCGTACTACGACATCGAGATGCTCTGGGGCGATTCGGTCCGCGTCGATTGGCGACGCCCGGGCGACAAGGAAGAATCGGCATGACCAGCGGCGCCGCCGTCCGCGTCGAACCCGCCGGTTCGCCGGCCTACGAGGTCCGCATCGGGCCGGGCATCGCCGCGGCGTTCGCGGACGAGATCGCCGGGCTGCCCGGTATACAACAGGGCCGACTCTTCGCCGTGATCGATACGGGGATCCCCCCTGCATGGGTCGACACCGTGCTCGACGCCTGCGCCGCAGAGGGTTTCGACGTCACCCGCTTCACCATCGACCCGAGCGAGAAGAACAAATCGATCGAGACGTTCCGCGCCGTGCTGTGCGCCATGGCGGATGCGGGGATCGAGCGGCGGGAGCCTGTGCTGGCGCTCGGCGGCGGGATCGTGGGCGATATCGCCGGCTTCGCCGCCGCGTCATACCGCCGGGGTGTGCCCGTGATCCAGTGCCCGACGACGCTGCTGGCGGCGGTCGATGCCTCGGTGGGGGGGAAAACGGGCGTCAACCTGTCGCTGCCCGACGGGAGCCTGCTCAAGAACATGGCCGGGGCGTTCCATCAGCCCGCGGCGGTGCTGGCCGACGTCTCGGCGCTGGTGTCGCTCGACGAGCGCACGTTCCGCGCGGGCCTGGCCGAGTGCGTCAAGCACGGCATGATCGCCGCGGACTGGTCGGACGCGGGGCTGCTCGAGTGGACCCGCGAATCGATGGACCGGATTCTGGCGCGCCAGCCGGGGGTGCTGGTCGATCTGATCGCGAGGAATGTCGCGGTCAAGGCCCGTGTCGTGGCCGCCGACGAGCGGGAACAATCCGACACCGGCGGCCGGGCGTTGCTCAACCTGGGCCACACATATGCGCACGCCATCGAGACGATCGACGGGCTGGCGCCCGACGGCGGCCCGCTTTTACACGGCGAGGCGGTCGCGCTGGGGCTGGTCGCCGCGGCCGAGTGCTCGCGTTCGATGGGGCGACTGGGGGCGTCGGATGTTCTCGTTGTCCGGGGTGTGGTCGAACAGTGCGGCCTGCCGTCGAAAATCTCGGGCCTGCCCGACGACGCGACGCTGCTTGATCGGATGATGCACGACAAGAAGACGTCCGGCGGGCGGCTCCGCCTGACCCTGCTGCGGGGATTGGGCAGGGCCGAATTGGTTTCTGATCCGCCCGCCGAAGCGATCGCCGCCGGATGGTCGGCGATCCGGGCCTGATCGAACCGACGCCTGTGCTCAAAGAAAGCCCGGAACGCCAGTGATGGGCGGGTGTTGCAGTGCTCAGGAAATCATGCCGGGCTGTGGGCCCCGCGCTCACGGGCCTTTTGCATCATGCGGCGATTGGGAGCTTTCTTTTTCGTCGGTGTGCCGCGTCGATGAGGAGTTTTCCGATCACCCAGCGTTCGACGCGGCCCCGCCGGCGGACCCAGTTGGGGAGCGACG
>JALWOY010000030.1 GCA_027083355.1 Phycisphaerales bacterium
CGCAGGGACACCGAGAAGAAGGCCACGAGCCGCAAGAGCCCGGCCCGCAAGACCGCCAAGCGCAAGGTCACCGCGAAGAAGGCCACGAGCCGCAAGAGCCCGGCTCGCAAGACCGCCAAGCGCAAGGTCGCCGCGAAGAAGGCCACCAGCCGCAAGAGCCCGGCCAGGAAGACCGCCAAGCGGACAACCGCCCGCAAGTCGACGGCTCGCAAGAGCACCGCGCGCAAGAGCACGCGTCGTTCGACCACCCGCCGGGGCACGATCGCCCGCATCGGCGGCACGAAGCGGACCTACCGCCGTGCGGCTTGAGTGAACCGATCAATCGAGATCAAGCCCCGGGCCGACTGCCCGGGGTTTTTTCTGCGCTCACGTTTGCGGCACTTTTCTTCACCCGTTTGTTTACCCGGCACCCCGACCCAGCTTTGCTGCCTCGTGTACCTCGGCTCTCCGGGCCGAGCACTTATCCGATGCTGGGTGCCCCGTCAGACCCGCGGGTCGTGCTTCTGTCTCGGCCAGACGCCGACGCTGAGCCTGCGAAGCGTCGGATTCTCCGACAGATCCAATGCGCGCCGATGTCTCCCTCCCTCTCCCCGCCTCGCGGGGAGAGGGCCGGGGTGAGGGGCTTTCTCTTCTTCTCTCCCTTCTCCCCCTCGTGGGACGGGCTTCCAGCCCGTCTCTCCATCTCCTTCATCTCGGTGGGATGGGCTTCCAGCCCGTCTCTTCCCCATCTCCATTTCCCATTCCCCAAAGAGGCCCGAGCGGAAGCGAGGGCTTTCTCGATCCAGCCCGTTGCCTCGGGTGCCTCGGCTCTCCGAGCCGAGCACTCCCCCTTTCCAAAGCCCGGTGCTCCGTCCCGCTCCACTGGATCATGCTTCTCAATTCAACCAGACACCGAGCTTGCGAAGCGTCGGATTCCCACCAATCTACACCAGCATGCCGACACCTCCCGCCCTCTCGCCCGCGACTGGTCAACGCACACGAGTTTTCTCGGAAACCAAATCAACCGGCGGATTCCGCGGGAAGCCCGCGGACATTCCCCGGGACGGCTTGCAGGCCCGAGGGCACGGCCACACCCGCGGTCTCCGGCGTGATGCCGAGCCGGTTCAGGTGTTCATGCCAGGCCCGGACGTGCACATCCCAGAAGTGCTCGAACGAGTGTTCGAGGCTGTAGCGCTGCATGGATTCGTGCGCCGCGGCCCCCATATCCGCCCGCCGGGCGTGATCGGTGATGAGCGTGACGATGTGCTCAACCCACGCGTCCGGGTCGTCGGCGTCGAGGACAAACCCGGTCCGGCCGTGCTCGACCACCTCCTTCGGCCCGCCCTCGTCGGTGACGATGACCGGCAGCCCCGACCCCTGGCTCTCCATGACGACCTGCCCGAGCGTGTCGGTGGTGCTCGGGAAGACGAACATGTGGCTCGACGCGTAGATCGCGCTGAGCTGCTCGCCCTGCCGGAAGCCCAGGAACGACGTGTCCCGCGACCCCAGCAGTTTCTCCATCTTCTCCCGGTAAGGCCCGTCCCCGACGACGACGAGCCGGGCCTTGGTGCCCGCGGCCCCGAGGCGTTTGCGGACACGCTTCCAGATGTCGGCGAGCAGGGGCATGTTCTTTTCGACGCTGACGCGCCCGACATAGAGAACCTTGATGCTGTCGTCCTCGACCCCGAGCGTTCGCCAGAGATCCGGGTCGCGGTGCTTCGGGTGGAACATGTCGGCCTCGAAGCCGGGCATCAGGCTGACGATTCTCTCGCGCGACAGCCCGAGCGCCGCGAGGCTCTCGATGTAGTCGTCGCTGCGGGTGAAGATGGCGCTGAACGGCTTGTAGAACGCCCGCATGAATTTCTCGCACATCCGCGTCATCCCGTAGTCGTCGAACAGGCGGTCGATGTAGGCGGGGAAGTCGGTGTGGTAGACACCGAGGACGGGGATGCGGAGCATCTTGGCGGCGAGGAACCCGACGCACCCGACCGGGCCGGGGGTCGAGATGTGGATCACGTCGGGCTGGTGCTGGTCGAGGTGCCGCAGGATCTTCATCACCGGCGGCAGGCACAGGTCGAGGTTCTCGTATTTCGGCAGCTTCATCGAGAACACGGGGTCGAAGTTGTAGACGTTCGGGTGCCCGGTCGCGGGCCTGCTCGTCGACGTGATGACCTCGAGGTCGCGCCCGGATTCGTGCGCGCGATCCGCCACGTTCTGGATGAACCGGCAGACGCCGTTGATATCCGAAATGGTGTCTGTAAACAGGCTCACACGCATGGGCCGCTCCAGGACGCTCAGGCCCGTGCCCCGGGCGGATGTCTCGTGCTCGAACCGTTCGATGAAGTTGCGCTCCTTGTTCTGGTGAAAGAGGCTGATGAGGTAAGGCAGCTGGGCGAGATGCAGCACGCCGTAGGAGATCAGGTGCTCGGCGATGCCGGCGGGGTCGCGTTTCTTGAAGGCCTTGACGGCGCCGGGCCCCATCGCTTTCGAGAGCGTGGCCGAGAGGTCCTGGACGAAATCGGCCATCTCCTCGTGCTCGCTGATCGGGGCGCCCGTGTCCCACGTCTCGGGGTTCAGGCGTTCGGCGATCCGCGGGTGCCGTTCGAGCACCGCCCGCATGCCGGGCTTGAGGGTGCGGATGATCGGCAGCGGCTTGCGGGCTTTCTTGCCGAGCCACATTTTGCGGGCCACCTTGTACGCCCCGACACGCTTCTTGCTCGGGCTCTCGGCCTTGATCCCGGCGAACCGCAGCAGCCTCGAACCGATGTACTTGCCCGTCGGGCTTTGCCGCTCGTGCAGTTTCCGCGTGTAGTAGTGCGACCCGACGGTGATGAACTGGTGCGCCAGCAACGCCGAGTGACCCCCGATCCCGCTCTGGACGCTCTCGCCCGCCATCACGCGGCGGAAGAACTCACCCGGGTCGTCGATCTTCTCCGGGGCGGAGACCTGCGTCCACGTCCGCCCGATGTTGAGCAGCCCGTGGTCGTCGCTGCCCCCGGTGCGGGCTTTTTCCCAGATACGGGGCCAGACGGGTTCGAGACCGTGCGCCCGGGCGAGCGTGTCGATCCGCGTGGGGGTCAGGCTGTTGATGAAGCGGACGATGGCCGAGGACATCTGCTCGGCGTGCGCCCCGTTGAGACACTCGAAGCCCTTGAAGAGCAGAACGCACCGCTCGATATGCCAGCGGCTGAGCCGGCCGTTCTGGACGTAGAGGGGGTGGGCCAGCGCGTGGGCGAGGTCGTGCTCGCGGAGCCAGTTCGCGAAGTCGTAGACGTTCTCGCGGAGGTTCAGGGTGTTGATCTGTTCGTCCAGCTCGGGGGTGAGACCCCACACGAGCACGTGCAGCAGGCAGCGGTCCTCGGGGAAGCGGACGGAGACTTCCTGCCCGACAATGAAGCGTTCGAAGCCGCGCTCGACGAGTTCCATCGCGCCGCGGATGGTGTCGTGGTCGGTGATGGTGACGAGGTCCATGCCGCGGGCCATCGCCTGGTCGTAGATCTTCTCTGGCGGGCTGTAGCACTCGGGGCAGCCGATCAGCCCGAGGGCGGCCATCGCCGCGCCGTCGGAGGCCCACGAATGGCAGTGGGCGTCGATGCGCGTCGGCACACGCCGGGGTTCGGCGGTTGTGTCCGGTCCGCCCGGCCGGCAATCCAGCATGATCGGGCCGTTCTGCTGTGGCATGCTCCGCTCCTGTTGGAGGGTGATCCGATACCAAGTGTTCGGAAACGCCCCGCGGGATTGTCGCCCGTTCGCGGGGCCGGGGCAACGTCAGCGGGGTGCGGGAAGCGTGAAGATGCTGTAAAAGCGGTTTTTCTTGCGACGGCGCGCATGAAAGCCCCACACCGATACGGAATCGATGCGGGGCTCTCGCAGGGGATGCCGTCAAGCGTCGGCCGGCTCCCATACCGGCGTCGGCCCCCCTTCGCACTCTCTCCACCCGCGGGCGGCTGCACGCGAGACACCGATACTGTCGAATACAGATTCTGCGAGGCAACCCGCTCGGCCCATCGGAATCACCCCGTCCCCGCACAACCGGCGCGATCCGTACGTCCGGCATCGCCGGCGCGGCCCGTGTACGCCGTACGACTCCCAAGCCCGCCGCTACCATCGCTGCGATGGATTTCACGATCATCAGCATCGGGACGCTGCCCGCCAATCCGCTCTGGGGCGAGCGGTTGATCGTTCGCACCGGGCACGCGACGACCACGCTCGTGCGCTCGAACGCGGTCGGCGAGGCGTCCAAGCCCGTCAACATCCTCGTCGATCCGGGTCTGCCCGGCCCGGCGATGGTCGCCAGGCTCGGCGAGCGGACGGGGCTGGAACCCGACGCGATCACGCACGTTTTTCTGACGACGTTCCACCCCGAGACGCGCCGGGCGATCGAGGTGTTTTCGGACGCCGAGTGGCTGATCTCGCCGCGCGAGCGGGAATGGGTGGGGGTTCCTCTGGCGCAGTCGCTGGGCCGTCTCGCGGAGACGCAGCGGGCCGCGGAGGCCGCGGGCGAGACGCTCGACGAGGATCAGCAGAGGATGCTGGAGGTGCTCCGGCGGGACGTGGCAGTTCTTCAGCGTTGCAAGCCCGCGCCGGACAAGCTTGCCGAGGGGGTGGACGTGTTCCCGCTTCCGGGCGTATCGCCGGGGTGTACGGGGTTGCTGCTTTCGGGTCGCGAGACGACGCTGATCTGCGGCGACGCGGTGGCGACGGCGGAGCATATCGCGCAGGGCAAGGTGCTGCCGAGCTGTGAGGACCGGGAGCAGGCGAAAGAGAGTTTCGCCGAGGCGATCGAGATCGCGGACCTGCTGGTGCCGGGGCGTGACAACGTGGTGGTGAACCCGACGCGGCGTCCGTTTTAGTGTGGATGGTGTGGGGGGCGGTGTCGTCCTTCTCGGGGGTGGCCGCGCTCGAGGTTTTCTGGTGGGGCGCGCAAGTGCGCAGGAGCAGGGCGGCGGCCTTGCGGACGGTCTCGTTGTGGCGGGCGGTGAGCCGCGGGTCGGGGTTGATCTGATGCTCGGCGGGGTCGAAGAGGGCGAGGTCGCGGAGCCTCGCGACGGCGGCGACGCGTGCCTGGGCGCCGATGAGCCGCTCGCGGATCTCGGCGAGTCGGGCGAGGGCGTCGAGGGTTGGTTCGAGTTCTTCGAGGCGATCGAGGAGTTGCTGGGGGGTGAGGTTGTGGATTTCGCAGAGGGCGAGGAGGCCGAGGTCGCCGGCGAGGAAGTCCTGGAGGAGTTGGTCGGTGTCGGGTGATGGGTGTGCTGCGGGCGACTCTGGGAATGGGGCTGTTGTCTGGTGTTCGAGTGCGATCATGCGGACCACGGTACGGGTCGGCGTGGTCTGTGCAAGAGGAATCAGGCGGGGGTGCGGGAGAGTGCGCGCGCGTGGGGCTGGTTGGGGTGGATTTTTTGGATGTGGGTGGTTGTGTGCGGGCTGAGATGGTGCGGTTTGGATGCGGTTGAGGGAGGATTCAGATGCAGGGGAGGTTTCCCCTGCAACCCCTCTTTTGGAGGTGAGGGAGGAGGGGAGGAGAGAGAAAGCCCCTCACCCCGGCCCTCTCCCCGCGAGGCGGGGAGAGGGAGGGAGGTGTCGGCGGGTTGTGTGGTTCGAGGGGGAATCCGACGCAGGCTCAGCGTCGGCGTCTGTCGGTTGAGAAGTCCTGCCCAGCGGGGTTGGATCGAGGAAGCCCTCGCTTCCGCTCGGGCCTCTTTGGGGAGGATGTTGAAGATGATGGAGAGACAGGCTGGAAGCCTGTCCCACCGAGAGGAAGGAGATGAAGAGACGGGCTGGAAGCCCGTCCCACGAGAGGGGGGAGGGAGAGGAGAATCAGGAGCCCCTCACCCCGGCCCTCTCCCCGCGAGGCGGGGAGAGGGGGGGAGGTATCGGCGGGTTGTGTGGTTCGAGGGGGAATCCGACGCAGGCTCGGTGTCGGCGTCTGGGGGGAGGAAGGAAAACGATGTCAGTGTTCGGATGGGAACACCCACGCGCCGTGTTCTGCATGGTCGAGAATGTACCGCTTGACCTGTTTCCCATGTGTTTGCGATCTGATGCGGACGACATGGGACGAGCGTCCCCAGATTCGGCCCGGGATCTCGGCACGGAGTGCGTGCGAGGCGGCCTGCTTGGCCCGGCCGAGCAAACGGACGGCGTCGGTGTTGCCTGTGTGCATCAACACATGCAGATGCACCGCATCGATCGCCAGTGCGGCGAGTCGGACATCCATCCGGGCGAGTTTCGAGGCGATCGCGGTGCCCGCGGTCTCGATCTGGGCGGGCGTGAGCCTGATGGCGCGTTCCGCAAGATTCCTGGCGTGTTTGTGAAGCCCTTCATGCTCACCCGGAGGCGGAGGGGTGCGGTAGTCGCCCGACGAATGGATGCGGTGTGCCCGGCTGCGGAATCCTCTGGAATCACCCGGCAACCAGTGGCCCCGGGTGGACGTCATGACGTGGACCCAATCCGACCACTTCATGGATGGATGGTACAGGGGATGTGAACGGGTGGGATCCGACGCTTCGCAGGCTCAGCGTCGGCGTCATCAGAGATGGACGCCGAGTCTGAGAGCCCGCTTTGCGGGATCGAAGGCTCGGATTGCTGCGTGTAGGCTTCGTGTTCAGATCACCGAATCTTCGCTCGGGACGTTTTGGGCGGTCTTGATCTGGACGAGTTCTTCGCCCAGTTTTTCGCGTTGGATGCGTTTGGCCTCGTCGGGGTCGACGTAGTCGGAGTGGCAGGCGGGGGCGGCGGGGGACATTGTGGCGGCGTCCCCCCGCTCGCGCGAGGGGCTCGTTTCGGTGTCCCCTCGCTCGCGCGAGGGGCTCGTTCCGGCGTCCCCTCGCTCGCGCGAGGGGCTCGTTTTGGTGGGGCCGTCGCCGGTGCTCGGGGCTGCTTTCAGTTTGTTGGTCAGGGCGTGGATTTCTTCGGGCTTGAGGTAGCCGCGTTGTTCGAGGATGGCTTTCTGTTCGACGGTCAGGGCGGCGCTTTTGACGGCTTTGCCGCGGGCGAAACCCTCGGCCTTGCCGGAGGCGAATTCCTGGATCTCTTTGGAGATGCGGACGGAGCACCAGTCGTGGCCGCACATGGCGCAGAAGTCGGTGTCGACGTCGAGGTCTTCGTCGTGGTAGGCGCGGGCGGTGTCTTCGTCGTAGGCGAGTTCGAAGTGTTTCTGCCAGTTGAGGGCGGCGCGGGCCTTGGTGAGGTCGTCGTCCCAGTCGCGTGTGCCGGGGATGCCGAGGGCGACGTCGGCGGCGTGTGCGGCGATTTTGTAGGCGATGCAGCCTTCCTTGACGTCGCCGCGTTTGGGCAGGCCGAGGTGTTCCTTGGGGGTGACGTAGCAGAGCATGGCGGCGCCGTGGTATGCGATGGCGGTGGCGCCGATGGCGCTGGTGATGTGGTCGTAGCCGGGGAAGACGTCGGTGACGAGGGGGCCGAGGACGTAGAAGGGGGCGCCGTGGCAGAGGGTGCGTTGGAGTTTGGCGTTGTATTCGATCTGGTCGAAGGGGACGTGGCCCGGGCCCTCGACCATGACCTGGACGCCGCGGCGCCAGGCGCGTTCGGTGAGCTCGGCGATGGTGGCGAGTTCGGCGAGCTGGGCCTGGTCGGTGGCGTCGGCGAGCCCGCCGGGGCGGAGGCCGTCGCCGATGGAGAAGGTGACGTCGTGGCGTCGCATGACGTCGCAGATTTGTTCCCAGTGTTCGTACATCGGGTTCTCGGCGTCGTGGTGCAGCATCCATTTGGCGAGGAGTGAGCCGCCGCGGGAGACGATACCGATGAGTCGGTCCTTGACGAGGGGGATGTGTCTTTTCAGGATGCCGGCGTGGAGGGTCATGTAGTCGACGCCCTGTTTGGCCTGGTGTTCGACGGTTTCGAGGATGATGTCGATGGTGAGGTCCTCGATCTTGCGGCCGATGATCATGGAGTAGATGGGTACGGTGCCGATGGGGACGGTGGCGGCGTCGATGATGGCCTGTCGGCATGCGTCGAGGTCGCCGCCGGTGGAGAGGTCCATGACGGTGTCGGCGCCCCAGCGTTCGGCCCAGCGGAGTTTCTCGACTTCTTCTTCGGTGCCGGAGGAGACGGGGGAGGCGCCCATGTTGGCGTTGACCTTGGTTTTGGATGCCCGGCCGATGCAGATGGGGTCGAGGTTTTTTTGCAGGTGGTGGATGTTTGCGGGGATGACCATGCGGCCGGCGGCGACTTCGTCGCGGATCTGCTCGGCGGTGAGGTGGGGCTCGCGCTCGGCGACGCGGCGCATCTGGGGTGTGATGAGGCCGAGGCGGGCGTGTTCGAGTTGGGTGACGGGGGTGAAGTTTTTGGGGAAGGAGACGGTGCGGGTGATGCCGCGGGCGTCTTGGAATGTGACCTGGTCGAGTGATGAAGTGGTGGAGTGGCGGAGTGGCTGATTGGTCTTGCCTTCGGGACCCTTTGCCACTTTGTCACCTTGGCACTTTGTTACTTCTTCCGACACGACTTCCACCGACCAGCCTTCGGGGAGGAAATCCCACGCGGTTTTGGTGCTGGGGGCGGGCATGCCGGGGGTGTCGGG
>JALWOY010000031.1 GCA_027083355.1 Phycisphaerales bacterium
GTGCGGGGGCAACCGGCGTTTGTGGTGCGGCGGAGGGTTCAACCCGGGGGGTCGCCGGAGATTCGGGCGTTGGGGCCGGAGTTGGTTCCTGCGGCGGATTCACAGGCTCCGGTGGCGGGGTTACCGCCGGCGGACGAGCCGCGGCGGCCGGGCGTGCCCGATCGGGTGAGGGCCGTTTCGGATCGCCAAGCCCGACCGGGCCGCCGAGTTCGTCGGCGATGCGCTCGGCGATCTTCGTGGCCCGCCTGAGCCGCTGCTCGGGCGAGCGCGACGTGAGCGAGAGCGTCGCCTCGATATCCGCGTTCCTCTGGTTTGTCTCGGAGAGATCGTCGCCGATGAGGATCATGCAACGCAGCACCGCTCGGCGGTCGTCCTCGGCGTCGATCCCGAACCGGTCGGCCAGCGCATGGGCGCGGGAGACGAAATGTTCGAGGATCGCCGGATCGTCAAGGCACAGCGCTCCGGGGCCGAACTCGTCGAGCAATGCGCCGCAGAACGCCGCGAGCGAAGGTGGGAGCGACGCGGCCGATACGGCTGGCTCGGCTGGTTCAGTTGGCGCATGAGTCTCTGGCGGCTCGCTCCCCGCGTGCGCGTTCGGATCATCAACCGGGGGGTCGGCGATCGGCTCGGGGTCGTCCGGGGTTTCGGGAGGGGGCACGGGCCGCGTCGACGCCGATCGATGTTCGAGAGTCTGCGTGGTCGTGTCGGAAACAGGCGCGGCGTCTTCCTGTCCGGGTGGTTCTTCGGGGACGGGTTCAGCCGGGGCGGATGTATCCCCCGTGGGTGCCGTTTCGACGACGCGCACCACGAGCTGCACGCCGCCGAGGTCCAGCTCGTGCTCCCCAGTGAGTGTGATTTCCTGTTCGACGTACTCCCCGTCGCAGATCACCCCGATTTCCTGATCGAGGTTGTGCAGGACCACGCGGTCGGCGTCGAACTCGACGCGGCAGTGCTTGGGCGCGATCAACGGGTCGTCCAGAACGACCGCGCACGCCCCCGAGCGCCCGATGTCGACCGAGGGGACCGAGTCCCGGTCAAAGGTTCCGCCGATCGTCGGGTGGCCGACAACCTGAATCTCGAACATTCGTCCCATCCGGCCGACTCCTCGACAGTTCGGCATCCTAGAGCATGGCGGGTCGAGGGGAGGACGGGCGGTGCCGGTCGGGCATGCGCAAAGGGCGGGCGCAAAGAACAGGGCGACCCGGAAGGGCCGCCCCGTGTGGATGCAAGAGATTGCATGATCGATCAGCGACGGCGACGCGTTGCGACCAGCCCGCCGAGACCCATCAGGGCGATGGCGCCCGGGGCGGGGACGATGGTGTAGGCGCTGAAGTCGCCGGAGAGCGACTGCACGGACCAGTCGGTGGTCGCGAGGTCGCTGCGTGAGAGGTGATCGACACCGGGGTCGCCGCCGCCGCCGCCGGTGGTGATGACATCGAAGTAGATCGTGTCGCCGATCCCCACGCCGAGATCGGAGAGCAGGATCTGCCATTTCTGTGTGCCGCTGGCGTGCATGGAGTCGTCGCCGGCGATGTTGCTGTCGCCCGCCCATGTCGCGCCCAGCAGGTTCCAGCCCGCGTTGTACTCGTAGACCTCACCGCCGACGCCCGTGCCGCCGTCGTCGGCCCACGAGGCGGTCCAGTGGGTGATGTTCCGGCCCCAGTCGATGTTGCGGCCCCACGCGTTGCTGTTGTCGCCGCCGCCCGAGCCGTTGTCGATTCCGACGCCGTACTTGCCCCAGTTCACCGCGTCGAGGTCGCCCGCGGTGTTGACGGTGATGTACAGCCAGTCGGCGTCGTTGGTCAGCTCGACAGACGTGATGTCCAGATGGGCGAAGCTGTTGTCGAACAGGTCTCCGCTCGCGTCGGAATACACGGCGGCACTCGCCAGACCGGCCGAAGCGGCCACGATCGCACAAATCATTGTCTTCATGTCTTGCCTCTCTCTGACAGAAAAGGTGTCTCTCTCACGCCGACCTTTCAGCCGAAGCGTGTTCACCAGAATAGGCGATGGCCCCGGCCACACAAAGAGGGTTTTGCGCTATTTCAAGAGAAATATGCGATCAATTGCTCTTTTTTTGTGTTGACACAGGCACAAAAACAGCCTGTATTCGCCGGTTTTCTCCGTCGCCCGTCCGATATCACCGACGCCGCCGGTGGGCACCCGCGAGTGTCCACACGCCCAGCACGAGCGCCCCCGCCGGGGCCGGGACCGCCGCGATCGGCTCGCGGGGCTGCTCGGCCAGGAACCCGGGCGCGAAGCGGTACCCGTCCCAGTCCCCGTCGCTCAGCACGCGGTCCCCGAACCCGACGAGAGACGAATCCCACGTTCCCCCATCGAACGGGTCGCCCGAGCCGAGCCAGTAGGACCAGAAACCGGTGTTCCACCCCTCGGCGTAGTGGTCATCGGGGTCGTCAGCGGTCGCGCCGTCGGAGGTGCCCGTAAAGGCGATGCCGTCAGAACCGAAGTCGGTCCCGTCGCTGATCGAGAACCCGTCGCCGTCGAGGTCATACCCGAGCCCGATGATCACATCCCCGAAGGAGAACGAGGAGAACCGCCCGTACAGGTTCGCGTCGGCGTTGATGACCGCCATGAGCATGTCGGCGCCGGTCGCGGCCCCGTCGAAGCGGAAACCCCACGCCAGCGAGACCGGCTCGGGCCCGCCGTTCCAGTCGATGACGAGGGCGGCTTCGTTGCTGCCCTGCCCCACCCAGAAATCGATGTCGTCGAAGGTGAACGCGGCGAACGCCGGCGACGCGGCAAGACCGACCGGGACCAGCGCAAACAGACGCATCTCCATGATGAAAACCCTTCCCCCGCGCCGAGCCGACCCGTCTTCGCGCGGGGGGCCCTCGTCTGTGTCGTCGGGACCCCGGATCGGCCTCGGGTGCGGGCGCGCGCGGGGAAGCGTGCACCGGCCGGCCGCCCGGTTCGCGCGGGCCCTCCGACTCGAATCCGATGGCAGGTCTTCCGGCTCCGGGTGCGGCCCGGGGTTCATCCCCGAACCGGGGTCGGGCGCCTTCCCACCGGCGATACGCCGGCAGTGGCTCGTGCCCGACCCGCTCGCCCGTCACGGCGGCGCGTCCGCGGTGGTTTCTCACCACACTTCCCTGACCCCGCCACGCGGCGGGGACCATCGGCCGGGGGCACCGTATCGGGGGGACCTCGGGCGCGTCAAGCCGGGGGCTGGGGTTTGTCGTCGCGCTGGTGGCGGATGATCTCGCCGGTGGCGAGATACACCACGTCCTCGGCGATGTTGCCGAGCAGGTCCCCGACCCGCTCGAGCTCGCGCCCGAGCCGGTAGGCGAGCAGCCCCGCCTCGGCCATCGAGGGGTCTTCCCGGATCCACGCGGCGATCTCGTCGAAGAGCCGGCGGTCGAGCCGATCGATCACCGAGTCGCCCTTGAGCAGCGCCCGGGCGGCCTCGACGTCCTCGTTGAGCACCGCCTTGAGCAGGTCATGGCACATCATCGGCACCCGGTCGCCGATCTCGACGAGCGAGACGGGCCAGCGGGGCGGGTTCTGCGGGTCCACCCGCAGGGCGACCTTGGCGATCGAGGTCGCGTGGTCGGCGACGCGCTCGATATCCGCGTTGACCTTCAGACAGAACGTCAGCAGGCGGAAGTCCTGCCCGAAGGGCTGCTGGAGTGTGAGCAGGCGGAAGCACGCCTGCTCGATGCGGACCTCCTCGTCGTCCACCCCGTCGTCGCGCCGCCGGATCTCTCGCGCGACGTCGTGATCCGTGTTCCAAAGGGCGTACAACGCGGCCTCGAGCATGTCGATCGCGACGTTGGCCGAGCGGATCAGCCGACGACGCAGCAGCGACAGCTCGCGGTGGAACGGCAGCACCGGCGCCGACGGGTCGAACCGGAATCGCTCAAAGCCGGTCGGTCGGTCGGGTTGTGCCCGCGGCTCGGTCA
This sequence comes from Phycisphaerales bacterium, assembly GCA_027083355.1. Classification (GTDB taxonomy): domain Bacteria; phylum Planctomycetota; class Phycisphaerae; order Phycisphaerales; family UBA1924; genus UBA1926. The sequence goes on from JALWOY010000031.1 coordinate 3,921, forward strand.
ATACTCGTTCCCTCGTGCCCCGCGCGGCCTGCACCGCGGCGGAAACAACGATTATACATGCCGGGCTCCGCCGCCGGTCCGGCCGGTGCAGCGCGTGAGCGGCGCATCCGATCCGGGCCACGGCCTGCCGCCCGCGTCATGGGTCAGAACGCGATGCTGACGTCGAACCCGAACAGCAGGTTCGTGTCGAGGTCCGTATCGGCGATCTTCGTGTCCGAGGCGTTGTAGAACTCGAGCGAGCCGCCGACCTCGGCCCCGACGCGCCCCGAGATGACGAGGCTCTCCGAGGGCGAATACGTCAGCGCCAGACTCACCGGGACGCGCTGATCGACCACCGACCCGCCCGAGACGGCGCTGCTGTCGGCGAATCGGTATTGATACCGCTCGTACCCGGCGACGAGCGAGACATTCCAGACGTTCGCGAACCAGTATTCCAGCGCGACGCCGTCCTCGCGCGTCAGCAGCGTGAGGTCCTCGGTGATGTCCCACTCGATCAGGGGCACGGGGAAGGCCCACACCCCGCCGTCGAGCTTCGATTCGACGTTGACCCCGACGCCGAGCCGGAGGCTGTCCGTGATGTCGTAGGACGCGCCGGCGAACCCGCCGCCGATGATCGTGTCGCCGAAGTTCGCGCCGCTCTCGCCCGCGCTGCGGATGCGCCCGCCGATGAACCATTGCCACCCGTGCTCGGGCAGGACACGCAGCACCGGCTCGAACGATACGTCGTACACGTCGTCGAACGGGTCGGCCAGCGTCGGCATCGAGGGCACCACCCCCGCCGCGCCGCTGAAGTCGTAGAACGAGAACTGCGCCCGACCGCGGAAGATCAGGTCGGCCGTGTCGTTCAGGCGGAACGCCAGCCCGGCGCCGGCGCGGAGCCGGGCCACCGAGACATCGCCCGTGGTGTTGTCGATGTCCGCCCCCGTCGACCAGACCGATTGCCCGTCGACAAAGAACGAGACCTTCTCGCGGTGCGCCCGGCTGTAGCGGTGCCGGTCCTTGCGCGACAGCGCGAGGAACTCCGCCCGGCTGTTGACTACGGGGACCCCGTCTTTGCCGGATGTCGTCGGCTCGGGCCGCCCATCCTGCGCGGCGGCAGGGACGCAAGGCAGCAGGATCGGGATGAGCGTCAGGGCAACGGCGGTCGGGGTGGTCTGTCGCATGGTGATGGTTCCTGTTGTCTGGTCGTCTTTATTGTGCCCGATTTTGCTCGTCCCCGCCCGGCCCGGCGTTCGATCCGCTCTCCGGCCCGGCATCGCGACCGGCGTCCGTACGGCGTTCGGGGCTTTTGTCGGGGTTGAACTCGTCGTCGTCGAAGATCGCCCGGATCGGCGGCGAGTCGAGGTCGTCGAACTGCCCGCCCCGCACCGCCCGGATGAACATCCAGACAAAGAAACCCGCGATCAGCAGGGCCAGCGGGAGCATGATGAACAGCACGGACATCTCGCCGCATCCTACGCCCGATGCCTCACGGCCCGATCAGCAGATCGCGGACTGCCCGGTAGCGCTCCAGTGTCCCCCGCACGACTTCCGCCGGCAGCGACGGCCCGGGCGCAGATTTGTTCCACGCCCCTCGATCGACCAGCCCCTGCAGATACTCCCGCACGAACTGCTTGTCGTAGCTCGGCTGGGCGTGCCCCGGCTCGTAACGATCCGCGGGCCAGAAACGCGAACTGTCCGGCGTCAACGCCTCGTCGATCAGGATCGGCCCCTCCCCCGTCGGCTCGCCATGCCCGTCCAGCGGCAGCCCGAACTCGAATTTCGTGTCCGCGATGATGATCCCCCGTTCGGCGGCGTAGCACGACGCCTCGCGATAGATCCGCAGGGCCGTCTCGATCAGCCGCGACGCGGCCCCCTCGCCCGCGATCGGGTCGATGATCCCCGCGGCGGTGTCGGCGTCGATGTTCTCGTCGTGCGCCCCGCTCTCGGCCTTGGTCGCGGGCGTGAAGATCGGCTCGGGCAGCCGGTCGCACTGCCGAAGCCCCGCCGGCAGCGCCACCCCGCACACCGACCCCGTCTGCTGATATTCCCGCCAACCCGAGCCTTCGAGATACCCCCGAACGACGAACTCGACGGGCAACACCCGGCATAGCCGCCCGATCGTCACCCGGCCCTCGATGTCGCACCGCCTGACGATCGTCCCGGTCAGGGCGGCGTCGGGGATCTCCCCGGCGTCGGTCGAGAGCAGGTGCGTCTCGCACAGGCCCCGGTCCCGGATGAACCGCAGCCAGAACGCCGCGATCTCGGTCAGCAACACCCCCTTGCCGGGGATGGGCGTCGGCATCACGACGTCGAACGCCGACAGGCGGTCCGTGGCGATGATCGCGAGCCTCACCCCGTCCGGCATGCGGTAGACGTCGCGCACCTTGCCCTCACGCCGGCCCGGCAGCCGGAGGTCGGTTTCGAACAACACGGTCTCTTCGCCGGGGGTCGGGTGCGGTGGCATAGGCTGTATGCTACCGAACCGCGAGCGCTCGGGGATCTATGATGAACACACGCGTGTTCGGGGCCGGCCCGCCCGACCGTGCGCCGATCATCACCCCGCCCATCCGGCCGCGTGCCACGCCGCCGCCCCTGAACGGAAGGAACCGCCGACGCATGCTGAGTTTCCTGGTGTTCGAGGGCGAGAGGCCGCAGCAGGAGCGGGTGCTCCGCCATGCCCACCTTCTCGGGCCCGAGAGCACGCCGATCTCGGGCGAGATCCGGTTCGAAAGCGGGCTGATCCACTGCACCAAGCCCAGCGGCGAGGCGACCTCGCTCGGTGTGCAGGTCGGGCTCGACCGGCAGACCATCGGTGAGCTCGGGCTGACCGTCGACGATCAGGACGGCGTCACGCCCCCGCTCGGGATCATCACCCTGCGGACGTGCCTCCTCCCCGAGCGCGACCGCCCCTACCTGCTCAGCCTCGAACTCGCCCGCCACCGGCTGATGCTCTACCTGAACAAGCTCGAGGACTGGCAGCTCTTCGACCTCGGCGCCGACAGCGAGATCACCCGCCTGTTCGAACGCGCAAGACACGCCTTCACCCAGGCCCTCGTCGCGCAACGCACAGGGGGCGACGCCGACGCCCACGGCTTCAGCGCCGAGGCCCACCGGCAGGCCGTGATCAGCCTCTGGCTCGCCGTCGAGGCCGGCGAAAGGCTCGCGCTCGAATCCGCCCGGCGGGATTTCATCCCCCGCGTCACGGGCAAGGTGTTCGAGCACACGCTGGAAACATCGCCCCACGCGCCCGCCTCGCGGCAGCGCGCCACCCAGCCCGTGCTGTCGATCGACCGCGTCGGGGTGGCCGTGCCCAACCGCCCCGCGATCGGGTGCACGGTCTCGCCCGCGTCGTTCACGGAATCGGCCCAGCGTGTGGCCCACGAATCGCTCGACTTCCTCCAGGTCCCCATGCGGTGGGTCGAGATGGAGCCGGAAGAGGGCAAGTATTTCTGGCGCAACACCGACCAGTGGATCGAGTGGGCGGTGCGCAGGGCGAAGATCCCCGTCGTCGCGGGCCCCGTGATCGACTTCCGCGCCGGGTGCATCCCCCGCTGGCTCTATGTGTGGGAAAACGACTACGAGACCCTCCGCGAGTTCGTCTACGAGCACATGAAGAACCTCGTCACGCGCTACCGCCGGACCATCGGGCGGTGGGTCGTCCTCGGCGGGCTGCACGTCAACGACAACTTCCACTTCACGTTCGACCAGATGATGGACCTGACGCGGATCTGCGTGCTCGTCGTCCGCAAACTGCACCCGACGGCCCAGGTCGTGCTCGAGATCACCCACCCGTGGGGTGAATATCACACCGCCAACCGCCGATCGCTGCCGCCACGCCTCTACGCCGAGATGGTCACGCAGGCCGGCATCATGGTCGACGGCTTCAGCCTCCGCGTCCAGATGGGCCAGCCCATGCCCGGCCAGAGCGCCCGCGACCTGATGGTCTTCTCGTCCATGCTCGACCGATACGCGGCGCTCGACAAACCCCTGTCGATCTCGGCGATCGGCGTGCCCAGTGGCGTGCCAGAGGCCGTCGGCGACCCCGAACTCGACGGGCTGAACCCCGGCTTCTGGCGCGGCGAGTGGTCCGAGCCGCTCCAGGCCGACTGGGCCACGGCGGCCCTTTCCATCGCCGCCGCCAAGCCATACATCCAGTCCATCACCTGGCAGGAGCTGTACGACATGCCCGAGCCGGTCGAGATGCCCCGCGGCGGGCTGATCACCGTCGACGGCACGCCCAAGCCGGCCGCCGGGCGGATCGCCGAGGTCCGCCGGGCCGTTCACGAGGGCGTCCTGCCCGAACCACTCAACGACCCGGCATGGATGCCCGGCGCCGGTTGATGTAAAAAAACGGCATGAACGACCAGATGCCACCGACACCCCCGGGCACGCCTTCGCCCACTCGATGGGCCGCAGCCGGCTTCCTCGGCGGGGCCTCCATCGTCGGCATGCTCTGGGCGATCATCGGCCGGGCGCCCGCGGTGATCCCCATGACTTCTGCCGACGCGGCCCCCGCCCTCGCCTCGGCCCCCGACCCGCAGCCGGTCTCGCCGGTCACGTTCCCCTCCGATC
>JALWOY010000032.1 GCA_027083355.1 Phycisphaerales bacterium
GCCCTCGGGGGGGCGGATAGGATTGCCCGCCGAGGTGAAATGCCGGCCACGGGCCGATCGGCGGAAAGGATGTGATCGATGTCGCAGGCGACGGTTTCGACGCGGACGGTCGGTTCGGAACTCTTCTCGAGCGGTGCGGTGCAGGAGGCCGTGGACGCGATCGTCGGGGCGGTCGGTGAGGCTTCTTCGAAGCTGACGGCGGTGCGGGGGCCGATCGACGGGCTGCGCGAGTCGTACGAGGCGTACCTGAAGAAGATCACCGACCTGCGGGGGCGGGCGACGTACTACCCCTACCTCGGCTCGGGCGCGGGCAACGGCATCTTCGTCGAACTCGCCGACGGGTCGGTCAAGATCGACATGATCGGGGGCATCGGCTACACGCCCTTCGGGCACGCCCACCCCGAGTTGATCCGCGCCGCGGTGACGGCCTCGATCGAGGACAACCTCAAGCACGGGCACCTGCAATCGACCGCCCCGCTGCACGAGTTCGCCGACAAATTGCTGAGCCTGGCCAAGCGCAAGAGCAACCTCGCGCATGTCTTCGTCTCCGCCGGCGGGGCGCTCGCCAACGAGAACGCGCTGAAGATCTGCTACCAGAAGAACGCGCCCGCTTCGCGTGTGATTGCTTTCTCGCATTGCTTCATGGGCCGGACCGTGACGATGAGCCAGCTGGGCGACTCGGCCGCCAACCGCGTGGGCATCCCGCTGTCGACGCTGGTGGACTACATGCCGTTCTACGACCACGCGGCCGCGGCGGAGGTCGGGCAGCAGGCCGTGATCGACTCGGCGTGCGACAGGCTGCGTGAATACATCAACCGCTACCCGAAGCAGCACGCGTGCTTCGTGTTCGAGCTGGTGCAGGGCGAGGGCGGTTTCGTCACCGCCCCGCGCGAGTATTTCGTGGCGCTGATGGAGATCTGCAAGGAGAGCGGCATCGCGGTGTGGGCCGACGAGATCCAGACCTTCGGGCGCACCACCGAGATGTTCGCCTTCGAGATGCTCGGCATCGGCGAATATCTCGACGTGCTGACGGTGGGCAAGTCGACGCAGGCGTGCGCGACGCTGCACACGGCCGAATACATGCACAAGCCGGGGCTGCTCAGCGGCACGTTCACGGGCGCGACGCCCGAGTTCGCGGTGGGTCGGCGGATCCTCGAGATGCTCGAAGATTCGGATATTTATGGTTCCGAGGGGATGGCCGCGAAACATCACAACGCGTTCCGCGAGCACGTCGCGGCGCTCAGGGCGAAGCACCCGGACTGGTTCCCGGACGTGCCGGGCTTCGAGAGCGTCGCCGGCGGCGTGGGCGGGATGATGCGCTTCACCCCCTTCGGCGGGGAGAAGGACAAGATCACGAGGGCGACGAAAACGCTGTTCGATGAGGGCCTCGTTTCGTTCTACAACGGGCACGGTCCGTTCCACATCCGCTTCCTGCCGCCGCTGGGGGTGATGAAGCTGGAGGACTGGCCGGCGGTGTTCGAGATCGTGGAGCGGGGGCTGGCGAAGGCCGCGGGTTGAGCGGGCGGGTTCCCCCCGTACACCGGTGGCTGGCCGTTGTTATCGCGCCAGACGCGACAGTGGGTGCGTTTGGTCGCCGGGGTGATTTTCCTGTGCGGCGATCGGGCCGACCTATGCTCCGTCCATGTACGTGATCCGCCGGGCGAAGATCGATGATGTCTCGACGCTGCTGAAGCTGGCGAAGATGGTGCATTTCATCAATCTGCCGCCGGACAGGGACATCATCGCGCAGAAGATCGCGCACTCGAGGAACAGTTTTCTGCGGATCGCCGACGCGGTGGCCGAGCCGGAGCCCGAGCCGATGCCCCGGACGCTTTCGGGGATGGGCCTCGACATGAACAGGCTCAAGGGTTTGGGCGCCTCGATGACGGACACGCCGCTGTACCTGTTCGTGCTCGAAGACGTGCAGACCGGCAACGTGCTGGGCACGAGCCAGACGCTGGCGCGGATGGGCGGGCCGGGCAACCCGAATTTCTCGTTCAAGCTCGACCGGCGGCATTTTTTCAGCGAGAGCCTCCAGACGGGCACGACGCAGATCGTCGCCAAACTCCACGCCGACGAGAGCGGGCCGAGCGAGATCGGGGGGCTGATTCTCCAGCCCTCGTACCGCGGCCACCCGCAGAAGCTCGGGTTCTTCCTTTCCGTCGTCCGGTTCCATTTCATGGGTTTGCACCGGGGCCTGTTCGCCGACCGCGTGCTGGCCGAGATGATGGCCCCGATCACCGACGACGCCCACAGCCTGCTGTGGGATTTTCTGGGCCGGCGGTTCATCCCGCTCAGCTACGAGGAGGCGGACCGGTTCTGCCAATACAGCCGCGAGTTCATCGCCTCGCTGCTCCCGATGGACGAGCTGTACCTGTCGCTGCTGCCACCCGCGGCCCGGGCGGTCATCGGCGAGGTCGGGCCGGAGACGCAGCCGGCCCGGAGGATGCTCGAAAAGCTCGGCTTCAAATATCACGGGTTCGTCGACCCATTCGACGGCGGGCCGCACCTCACCGCCGAGACCGACAAGATCCCGCTTGTCCGTGATACCCGGCGCGCCACGCTCGGCGAGCCCGTCGAGGAGACGCTGTGCGACCGCGTCGGGATCGTCAGCATCATGAAAGAGAACGGCGATTTCCTCGCGGTCCGCGGCTCGTTCACGCTCGACGCCGAGAGCCGGGTGTGCCTGCCGTTCGAGGCGCACGAGACGCTCCGCGGCGGTGTCGGCGATCCCGTCGGCGTGACCCCCACCGACGGGCTGGGACCTGTCGATCAGACCGCGGCCCGGATCGGCAAGGCCCTGCGGGGCGGCGGGAAAAAGAACGCACCGAAGAAGAAAGCCGTGAAGAAAAAGCCCGCCGGGAAACGCGGCAAGAGCAAGAAGAAGCCCACGAAGAACGCACCAAAGCCGACCCGGAAATCCGGCTCGTGACGGCAGCCGGTGCGCGGGCTCGGTGTCGGGCCGAGCCGGGGGGCGGGCGTGCTCGGTCAAACACTTCGGCCGCGTGCACAACCTCGGTATCGGCGTACAGAATCACGCCGGGGCGTATGAAAGATGACGATGCAAGTTTTCCGGTTCACCCGAGTTCGCGGTCGATCTCGTCGATGATCTCGACGACGCGCTGGGGGGTGACGTTTTCGTGGAGCGTCTCGCCGACGAGGATGGCGGGGGCGCCGCCGCAGGCGCCGATGCACTCGAGCTCGATGAGGGTGAACTTGCCGTCGTCGGTTGTCTCGCTGACCTCGATACCGAGGCGCTCCCGGACGGCGTCGGTGATTTCGCACTGGCCGCACATCTCGCAGGCGATGGAGCGGCAGACGCTGACGAGGACCTTGCCCTTGGGGTGGAGCCAGTATTCCTCATAGAAGGTGGCGGTGTCGAAGACCTGCGCGGGGGCGACTTCGAGACACTCGGCGATCTCGAGCATCGCCTGCTTGGGCACCCACCCGTACTCGTGCTGGATAAGGTGCAGGGCGGGGAGGATGCACGCCTTGGTCGTCTCGAAGCGCGGCATGAATTCCTCGCGGAGCTTGGCCTGCATCGCGTCGGTGAGATAGGGCTCTGCCCGGCGTTCGATCTTCTCGGTGGCTGAGGGCTTGGTGATCCAGGCCATGCGTGCGGTCTCCCTAGGTTGCGGCCGATCATCCTACGCCGTCGGCGGGTTCGATTGGGGCTCGGAAAGGGGCGAAACGGGAGAACTTTTCCCGACCATCACTCGCGGCTGTGGCGGGGGCCGCGTCTCGGGCCGATGATGGGGCCATGGGTATGCAAACTCCAACTCGTCACCCGGCCGACCCGGGCACGCCGAGGTCGCGGAAGCTCGCGCTGCTGGCGGCGGTCGTGTTCGCGGGGCTGCTGATCGTGCTGCAGAACAGCATGGCTGTGAACCGGCTGATCTCGGAACAGGCCCCGGTCGCAGGGGCGGAGGAATCTAATTCGGCCGTGCCGCCCCCCTCGCCGGCCGAGCCTTTCACGCTGAGCGCCCGCTTCGCGGTGCAGACGCAGGACATGCCGGGGTGGTTCACGGGCAAGCCGGACGAGGTGATGCCCGTGCTCGACGGGTGGGCGACGAGCGACGCGGACCGGGTTCGGGCGGCGATCGTCGCGGGTGAGCTGGTTGGGGCGGACGAGGCGGTGCGTCGGCTCGAAACGCTGAAAGAAGACTTGTCCGACGACAGCCCGCTGCGGGGCGACATCGACACCCTGCTGACGATCTATCGCGACGGGGGCCAACCCGACGAGGCCGCGGCCGAGACGCTGAAAAAACACCACGGGTTCTTCGGCGAGGTCGCGCTGACGCACGGCCTGCCCGACACGGACCCGCGTCGGGCGGGCCTGATCGGCGGCGGGGCGCGGCTGGTCGCGGTGCTGCTGGGGGTGGGGGCGCTGGTCATCGCGGCGATGACGGTGGGGCTTGTGCTGTTCATCGCGGCGTTGGTGATGCTGCTGACGGGCCGGATCAGGGCGCGGATGCCCCGGCCCGAGCCGGGCGGGAGCGTGTTCCTCGAAACGTACGCGCTGTTCGCCGCGGCGTTCGTGGTGTTGTCGGTTGGGCTGGACCTCGTCGGCGAGGCGCTCCCCGAGGCGGATTGGCTGCTGCACGTGCAGATCGTGCTCCAGTGGCTTCTGCTGCTGGTGCCGCTGTGGCCGCTGCGTCGGGGGATGTCGCTCAAGCAGTTGGCCGGGGCGATCGGCTGGCACCGCGGCGAGGGCGTGCTCAAGGAGATGGGCTGCGGCGTGCTGGGGTATCTGGCGGGTCTGCCCCTGCTCGCGGCGGGGATGGGCCTGAGCATGGGGCTGATGGTGATCGTGCAGCTGATCCGGGCCGCCGCGGGGATGGGCCCGCCGCCCCCGCCCGACAGCGCGGTGTTCGATCTGGCCGCCTCCCAGAGCCCGCTGATCATGGTGCTGTTCTTCCTGCTGGCGACGGTGTGGGCGCCGCTGTGCGAAGAGTCGATCTTCCGCGGGGCGCTCTATCGGCACCTGCGCGGGCGGTTCGGGGTCGTTGTTTCCGCGTTGGTGGTGGCGCTGCTGTTTGGGCTGTCGCACAACTACGGCCCGGTGCTGGTCTTCCCCGTCGTGGCGCTCGGGTTCACGTTCTGCATGCTGCGCGAGTGGCGGGGGAGCCTGATCGCGTCGATGACGGCGCACTCGATGCACAACGCGACGATCACGCTCGTCCTGTTCTTCGTGCTGAAGATGATCAGCTGATCCGGTCTACTCCGCGGCGAGCAGCACGACACCGAGAAGAATCAGCCCCACCGCGGCGGCTTTGCGGGCGTTCATCGGTTCGCCGAGCGCCAGCCATCCGAGAATGACCGCGGTCGCCGGCGCGAGCGCAAAGGCGATGGGCTTGATCCGTCCGACGTCGCCGAAGTTCAACGCGGTGTAGAAGCAGACCATCCCGCCCGCCCCGGCGAGCAGGCCCGAGCCGAGCACGAGTTTCCAGAGCGTCGCCGGCTCGGCGTGCGACCAGTCCCGCGGTTCAAGCCCCGCGCCCCGAACCACGACGGCGTAGACGAGCCACAGCACCGGCAGGGCGACCGTTGACCTGACCGCGATCGCGGTGACCGGGCCGATCTGTTTCGTGTGCAGCACGGATTTTGTGAACACCTCGCCCACGCCCCAGAACAACCCGGCGAGCACGGCAAATATCACGGCTTTCATGCGGGCAGTCTACCCGCCGGCTCCGTGCCGACGCCCGGCCTCACCGTGAACGCGACCGATCCGCGGCGAACCGGATCGCACCGACCATCCCGTCGACCATCTTCGGGACCGTGAAGCGTTCGAGCACCGTCCGCCGGGCGGCGTCGGCCATCTCGGCGCGGCGCGCGTCATCGTCCGTAATCGATCGGATCGCGTCCGCCATCGAGTCGATCTCGCCGTCGGCGTAGAGCAGCCCGTTGACCCCCGGCTCGACGGCCTCGATCTCGGGGTTGTGCCCGGCGATGTTGTCGCTGGTAACCACCGGCAGCCCGTACCCCATCGCGTGCATCACGCTCAGACCGATGTTCACCGGATACACGAAGACGCTCGACGACAGGAACCACGGGGCGATCTTGCCCTCGCCGTAGATCGCGCCGGCGAAACGGACGCGGTCGGCGATGCCGAGGTCGCGGGCGATGCCCTCGAGCCGCTCGCGGTCGGGGCCCTTGCCGACGACGGCGACGGTCAGCCCATCGATCTTCGCCGCGGCGTGCAGGAGCAGGTCGACGCGGTTCTCTTCGAGCAGCCGCGAGACGAACAGGGCGACGGGGCCGCAGTCCAGCCCGTGCTCGGCGCGGAAGGCGGCCAGGTCGGCGGGCCGGCTCAGCCAATCCTCGCGGGCGGTCTGGATGGCGGTCTGGTCGAGGCTGTTGATCGCGACGAACACGCCCCGGTGCCCCGGGTGGCGCTCCCGGAAGGCGGCGGCGGCGGCGTGGTTATAGAACAGGACCGCGTCGGCGGCCGCGGCGATCCGGTCGCGCAGCCCGCGTCGGCCCGTGCCCTCCGACTTCGAGAACCCGTGCCCCCAGACGACGGTGCCCACGCCCCGACGCCGGGCGCGACGCAGCGCGGGCATCAGCAAAAGCGAGCGGCTGTTCCAGCTCGCCACGAGCACGTCGGCGGTTTCCCCGCCCGCGAGCGACCACAACGCCGGGACGAGGATCGCGCTCTGCCCCCCGACGCGGACCGTGCGCTGGCGGATGCGGCGGGCGTTGAAGCCTTTCGGCTCGGCGTTGGCGAGGTTCGGTTGCTCGGCGTAATACAGCGTCGGCTCGATCCCCTCGCGGGCCGACAGCTCGCGGAAGACCGGCACACGGTACGCGGGCAGGGCGGGCTGCTGGATGGCGACGCGGATCGTCATGGTGCACTCCGGGACCGGGCATGGTAACGCGGGCGTGGTAGGATCGGTTCATGCGGATCCTGCACGTCTCCGAATCGCTCGACCCGGCCCACGGCGGCACGCCCGCGGTGCCCAAGGCACTGGCGTCGGCGCAGGCGGGGCTGGGCCACGACGTCACGATCCTCACGCGCGACGAGCCGGGGCGGGCCGACGCGATCCGCGAATCGATGGCGTCGATCCCGCATGCCGACAAGGTGCGGATCATCGGTGTGCCGCGGGGCGGTCGGCTGGATATGTGGGTCAACCGCTCGGCCCGGGCGTGGGCGTTGCAGCACGCGCATGAGTTCGACTTCGCCCACCTGCACTCGATGTGGTCGCCGATCCCCCACGGGGCGGCCCGCGGGCTGTCGGCGGGGGGCGTGCCGTACACCCTTTGCCCCCACGGGATGCTCGACGAGTGGTCGATGGCGCGGAGCCGATCGAAGAAGATGCTGCACCTGGCGCTGGTGAGCCGGCGGACGATGCGGCGGTGTGCGTTCATCCATGCGCTGAGCGAGCACGAGGCCGAGTGCGTGCGGTCGTTCGGGTTCGGCCCGCCGGTCGAGATCATCGGCAACGGGGTCCAGCCGGCGGAGTACGAGTCGATCCCCGATCCGGGCGAGTTCCGCAGCGCCCACCCCGTGCTCGGCGATGGGCCGTATGTGGTTTTTCTCGGTCGGCTGCACCCGGGCAAGGGGCTTGACCTGCTCACGTCGGCGTTCGGGTGGGTCGCGGGCCGGTTCCCCGATGCACGCCTCGTGCTCATCGGGCCGGACGCGGGGGCGCGGGAGGATGTCGAACGGGTGGCGGGCGAGGCGGGGCTCTCGGATCGGGTCGTGCTGCCCGGCCCCGTGTACGGGCGTGAGAAACTGGCGGCGTTGGCGGGGGCGGTGTGTTATGCCCTGCCCAGCGAGCACGAGGGGTTCAGCGTGGCAATCTGCGAAGCCCTGGCGTGCGGCACGCCGGTGCTGATCAGCCCGGAGTGTCATTTCGCGGAGGTCGAGCGGGCCGGGGCGGGTGTGGTGGTCGAACGCCGGGCCGACGCGATCGCCGGGGCGTTGGCGTCGATGCTGGAAGACCCCGACAGGGCGGCGGCGATGGGGCGGAGGGGACGCGGACTGGTCTTCGAGCGATACACCTGGCCGGGGGTGGCGGCGCGGTGCGTCGAGCTGTATCAGCGGTATGCGCCGCCGGCTGAAGCGGGGCAGCCGGAGGGCCGATAGGCTCATGGAACCGCGTTTTGAAAGAGCAGACATGCCCCGGCTACACCAGACGAGCACGGAACACAACACGCCCCGGCGGGTGGTCGTGCTCTACCACTATTTCGCCCATTACCGTGAAGCCGTGATCCGCGAGTTGCTCGAACACGGCGAGCACCGTTACGACTTCGCCGGCGACACCGTCGACGACGGCAAGGGGATCAAACTCACCGAGGCGATCCCCGCGGACAGGTTTCTCAAGGCAAAGTGCCGCCGATTCGGCCCGCTGATGTTCCAGCCGCGGGCGATCGGGTTGGCGCTGTCGGGGAAGTACGACACGCTGATCATGCTCGGCAACGCGATGTGGCCCGCGACGTGGCTCGCGGCGATCATCGGGCGGCTGCGGGGCAAACGGGTGCTCTTCTGGACACACGGCTGGCAGAAGCGCGAGCCGGGGTTGAAGGGTGCCTTCCGCAACGCGTTCTATCGGCTCGCCCACGGATTGCTGCTGTACGGCCACAACGCCAAGTGCATCGGCCTGGCGTGCGGATTCGACCCGGACCGCCTGCACGTGATCTACAACAGCCTCGATTACCGGGCGCAGGAACAGACGCGGGCGTCGCTCGATCCCGACGCCGTCGCGGCGACGCGGCGCGAGGTCTTCGGCGGTGACGACCGACCCGCCGTGATGACGATCACCCGTCTGCAACCGGCCAAAAAACTCGACATGCTGATCGAAGCCGCGGCTGAATGCGATCGCCGGGGCCGGCCCGTCTCGCTCCTGTTCGTCGGCGACGGCCCCGAACGCGAACGGCTCGAAAACCTCGCCCATGAACGCGGTGTGCGGGCCCACTTCACCGGGGCAGTCTACGACGAGCGTGCGATCGCTGAGTATTTTGCCGTGTCCGACCTGTGCGTGATACCCGGTCCAGCGGGTTTGACCGTGATGCACAGCCTGGCCTACGGCACTCCGTTCATCACAAACGACGACGCGTCGAGCCAGATGCCCGAGTTCGAGGCGATCGTTCCGGGGGTCAACGGCGCGCTCTTCCGGGCGGGCGATACGTCGGATCTGGCAACGCACATCCTGGCCTGCACCGAGACGAGTTCGATGAGGGAGCGCGGGCGCGAGCAATCGATTGAGATCATCGAGCGGTTCTTCAACCCGGTGACGCAGCGCGTGCTGATCGACCGCGCCGTCTCGGGACACGACGCCGACGATCTGTGGGCGGCGTGGAGCGGTCCGTTGTATCGGGTGGCCAACAGCGAGAGGGGCGGTTGAATGGGCAGGATCAAGAAGATGCTGCGCGGCAACGAGGGGCTGTATCTCTTCGTCCGGTCGAGCCGGATGCGTTGGCGGCGTTGGCGGAAAAAACTCCGCCACGTGCACCCGACGTTTTATTGTGCGCCCGATGTCGTTGTCGCGCCAGATCTTGAAGCGGATGAATACAGCCACATCTCTCGTGGCGGGATCATCGGGCCGAAGGTGCGCATCGGGCGTTATGTCATGTTCGGGCCGAGGGTGATCATCGTCGGCGACGATCACGTCTTTGACAAAGCGGGCACGCCGACGATCTTCGCGGGTCGACCCGAGGTGGTCCGCCCGACGGTCATCGGCGACGACGCGTGGGTGGGCGCGGGGTGCATCGTGATGGCCGGGGTGACAATCGGACGCGGGGCCATCGTGGCGGCCGGCGCGGTTGTGACCAAGGACGTTCCGCCCTTCGAGATCCACGGCGGTGTGCCGGCGAAAAAGATCAAGGATCGCTTCCAGACAGAAGAAGAGCGGGAGCGTCACGAACGGATGCTCGAAGACAAGACCCGCAAGTTCGGCAAGTTCTGCCCGCCCGTCGGCTGAAAAGCGTGGTCAATCGGGGTTCTGCCGGCTCGCGGCCCACTGCTTTTCGAGCCCCTCGCGCAGGCCGGTCGACGGCGCGTAGCCCAACTCCGCGTTCGCACGCGTCAGGTCGGCCCAGGTCCGCTGCACATCGCCCGGCTGGCGCTCGCCCCGCTCGATGATCGGCTCGCGGCCGACCACCTCGCCGATCATCCGGATCAGCTCGTCGAGCCGGGTGGGACGGTCGGAGCCCAGATTCCAGACGCGGAATCCGAACGCTGGCGTGCGCTCGTATGCCGCCAGCACACCCGCGATGATGTCGTCGATATAGGTGTAGTCCCGGCTCGTGTCCCCGTTGCCGAACATGGTGATCGGCTCGCCCGCGGCGATCAGCCGCATGAACTTGGCGATCGCCAGGTCCGGCCGCTGCCTCGGCCCGAAGACGGTGAAGAACCGCAGGCACGACACGGGCTGCTTCGTCAGGTGATGATGCGTGAAGGCGAGCAGTTCGCACGACCGCTTCGTCGCGGCGTACGGGCTGATCGGCTCGTTGACCGGAGCGTCCTCCGAGAACGGGACCTCCGCCGAATCGCCGTACACCGAACTCGACGACGCGAGCACGACGCGCGAGCACCCGAGCCGATGCGCCGCGTCGAGCACGATGCTCGTCGCCAGCACGTTGGCGCGGGCATACCCCGGCGGGTCCTCGATACTGGGCCGGACGCCCGCCCTGGCGGCGAGGTGGATCACCCCCGTCGGCTCGAACGCCCCGGCCGCGTCTTGCAGGACGCCGGGCTCGGCGAGATCCAGCTCGGCGAAGGTGTATGACCCCGGCCCGCGGTCGGCGGCGGCGCGGTTGAGCGATTCGTTGTGCGCCTTGATCGCGCGGTCGTAGAACGGGTCGAAGTTGTCAATGCCCAGTACATCAGCCCCGCGTGCGATCAGGGCGGCGACGGTGTGCGACCCGATGAACCCGGCGGACCCGGTCACGATGATGCGTTCACGCTGCAATCCGGGCCTCCGAGCCGGGGGGGGGGTGGGTGATCGGGGGAACAGCCGGTTTTATAGGTCAACGAAGGCATTGATGGATCGCAAAGTGGACTCAATCAAAAAAGCGAGGCGCCATGCTTGACAGCGCCCCGCTGGAGGAGAGAGAGATCTTGGGTAGTATACGGATGAAATCGTCGAAGTGCTCAAGAAATCTTCATATTGGCCTTGAAAATTGCCTATCTTATCAAAATGCACCATACAAATAACAAATTTACTGTGGATAACTCGGTCGACATCCGAGTAAATACGGATAAATAAAGTGAATTGAATGGAATTTGTATGGTATTGCTCGGTGCGGACTCTCGCACAGGCGGGCAAAAAAACGCACTTTTTTGACACGCAACCAGCCCGGTGCGGTTTTCGATACCGCCCGGTCGGAACGTCTGATGCTCCATAGCATTGCCAAGGGTTCGCCCGAAGGAGGTCCGCATTGGCACTGAGCAAAGAGAACATCACACGGGCACTCACCACGGTCGACACCCCCGACGGCGGGGATCTGGTGACCGACGGGGCGTTGCGATCTCTGGAGATCCGGGGCGAAGACCTCTCGATCGAGCTGAGCCTGAGCGCGGATGCAGGCCGGGAAACGCTCCAACAGATTGCCGAGCAAACCAACGGGGCGATCAGACGCCACGCCGCTCGAACCGGCGATCGAGTCGGACGGATTCGGATCGGGTTCGTAGGGGGGGAATCCACGTTCGAAGCCGAATTCCCCCCCGCGGATGATCGTGGAGGCCCATCCGGCGATCCGGGGTCAGCGGCGCAGCCGAACCCTCTGCCGGGTGTCAAGCACGTCATCGCGGTGGGGGCCGGCAAGGGTGGCGTGGGCAAGTCGACCGTCGCCGTGAATCTGGCGGTGGGATTGGCCCGAGCGGGGCACGCCGTGGGGCTGCTCGACGGCGATATCTACGGGCCGTCGCTGCCGACGATGCTGGGGCTGGGGGCGCTCGAGCAGGTGGTGCACGAGGGCGAGTTGCAGCCGTACACGGTGCACGGTGTGAAGGCGATCACGCTGGGCAAGCTGGTCGAGGCCGACAAGCCGCTGATCTGGCGCGGCCCGATGGCGCACGGGGCGTTCAATCAGCTCATCACGCGGACGCGGTGGGGCGAGCTGGATCACCTGATCATCGACCTGCCCCCGGGCACGGGCGACGTGCCCCTGACGATGGCGCAGACGCTGCGGCTGACGGGCGCGGTGATCGTGTGCACGCCGCAGCGCGTGGCCCAGGACGACGCGGTGCGCGCGGTGCGGATGTTCCAGCAGTTGAACGTCGAGGTGCTCGGGGTCGTCGAGAACATGTCGTTCTTCATCGGCGACGACGGCAAGGAATACGACATCTTCGGCCGGGGCGGGGCCGAGCAGATGGCCCAGCGGCTCGGGCTGCCGTTCCTCGGGGCGATCCCGATCAACACGGCGTTGCGGGCCAACGGCGACGCGGGCGACCCCACGCGGAACTTCGACCCGTCGACCGCCGGGGGGGACGCGTTGCCCGCTTCGCTCGAAAAGCTCGTCGAGACGTTCAACGCTCAGGTCAGCCTCGCCGCGTTGAAGCAGGGACAGGCGACGCCCACGCTCAGCGTGAGTTAGTCAGATCAGGACCGAGAGCCCGCGGCGGAGATCCGGGCCTTCGCTCGCGGACTCGCTCAGACTCGGCGTCGGGGCGGGCGCACGCCGATACATCCAGGAGTCAGCATGATCACAGTGAACGACCCGATCGCCAAACTCGCCCAGGAAGTCGTCGACCACGTCAACGCCGGCTCGCTCGACGACGGGCCCTTGTGGGACAAGCACTGGCACCCCGAGTTCGTCTCCGTCGAGGGCGACGGCTCGGAATTCAAGGGCCGGTCCGCGGTCGAAGCCAAGTGCAAGGGGTGGTACGAGGCGATGACCGTCCATTCCGTCAAGGCCCACGGGCCGTACGTCACGCCCAACGGCTTCTGCGTGCGGTACGAGGTGGACTTCGAAGCCAAAGACGGCTCGATCCCGCGGATGACCATGGACGAGATCGGCGTCTACACCGTCGAAGACGGCAAGGTCGTACGCGAGGCGTTCTTCGGCCGACCCATGCCGGCGTGCGGCTGCTCGGGCGACTGCTGACGGCCGGGCCACCAATCCCGGGGGGGGCTCGCTCGGCCGTGTTGTCATGCCGGGCGGATTTCACGCGGGGATTCCCCCTACGATCCGGCCATCGCGTGCCGGGAGACGTCGGGTGATACCGGCCCGGCGTGAACGCGGGCAAGAGACCGATCAGACAAGGTGGGGCTATGGCAGACAAGCACTTCGACATCATCATCATCGGCGGCGGGCCCGGCGGATACGTCGGGGCGATCCGGGCGGCGCAGCTCGGCTACAAAACCGCGATCATCGACCGGGCGAAGCTCGGCGGGGTCTGCCTGAACTGGGGCTGCATCCCGTCCAAGGCCCTGCTCGCCAACGCCGAGGTGATGGAGAAACTCGCCCACAAGCAGGACTGGGGCCTGACCATCGACGGCGAGGTCAAGGCCGACTGGGACAAGGTCATCGGGCGCTCGCGCGACGTCGCCGCGAAGCTCAACAAGGGCGTCGAGTTCCTGATGAAGAAGAACAAGGTGACGCACTTCGTCGCCCACGGCAAGGTCGTCAAGGGCGCCACCGGCGGCACGCCCTGCGAGGTCGAGTTGTACGACTGCGAGATCAACGAAGAGCTGACCAGCTGCCCGGCCAAGCCCGCCGACAAACCACGCGAGAAGATCACCGCCGGCAAGGTCATCATCGCGACCGGCTCGGTGGCCCGCGACCTGCCGTTTGCCCGCTTCGACGGCGACAAGATCTGGGGCGCCCGCGAGGCCATGCACAACAAAGAACGGCCCGAATCCCTGCTCGTCGTCGGCTCCGGCGCCATCGGCATGGAGTTCGGCTACTTCTACCACCAGTTCGGCACGAAGGTCACCGTCGTCGAGATGCTCGACCGCATCCTGCCCGTCGAGGACGAGGACGTGTCGAAAGCCATGCTCAAGCACTTCAAGAAGCAGGGCATGGATTTCCACCTGGGCGCCACCCTCACCGCGGTCGACACCAAGGGCAAGAAGGTCAAGGCGACCATCGCCCCGTTCAAGGACGGCAAGGCCGACGAGTCGAAATCGCAGACGATCGAGGCGGACAAGATCCTGCTCGCCATCGGCGTGACTGGCCGATTCGACGGCGTGTTCGACGACAGCCTCGGCATCGAGATCGTCAAAGGGCACATCAAGACCGACTACGTCCCGCTCGGGCCCGACAGCCCGGCCGACCCGAAGCCCCTGACCTACAAGACCAGCGTCAGCGGCGTCTACGCCATCGGCGACGTCATCGGCCCGCCCTGGCTCGCCCATGTCGCCAGCGAGGAGGCGATCCTCTGCGTCGAGCGCATGGCCTTCAGCGAGGGCAAGCTCGACCACGAGCCGATCCCGATGGACTACACCGTCATCCCGGGCTGCACCTACTGCAACCCGCAGGTCGCCAGCGTCGGGTACACCGAGCAGGCCCTCAAGGCCAAGGGCATGAAGAAGGACGAGGACTACACCGTCGGCATGTTCCCGTTCACCGCCCTCGGCAAGGCCATCGCCACCAACCACACCGAGGGGTTCGCCAAGATCATCCGCGGCCTGCCCCGCGGCGAGATCCTCGGGGCCCACATCATGGGCGAGGGCGCGACCGAGGTCATCGCCGAGATGAGCCTCGCCCGCCGGCTCGAAGCCACCACCGAAGAACTCATCGCGACCGTCCACGCCCACCCGACGATGCACGAGAGCATCCACGAGGCGGCCATGGCGGCCGAGGGGCGCGTGATTCATATGTGACGGTGTGGTTTCCGATCCCCCGGTGTGATGCCACCTTGCGCCTTGTCGTTTAGCACGCGACACCGCGACGCGGGCGGCTTTCGTTTTTGGTGCGCCGGATTGGCCACCTGCTGGCCAGACGAAGCCGCACAGACCGGCCCGTCGCGTTCTCGATGGCACGCAGTCCATTCTGAAACGGCACAATGATTGCTCCCGCGGTGAAACGGTTGAACATGCCGTGTCACTCCAACGGGAGACAAACGATGCCGAGGTCAATCACGATCCTGATGTCTGTTGCGGCCGCTGTGGTTTTTCAATCCGGTCTCGCCGATGCCGAGGTCTACCGCGTCGTCGCCGAGGGCTCGCCCGGCGGCGACGGGCTCTCGTGGGCGACCGCATTCGATAATCTGCACGCCGCCCTCGCCGCGGCCGGCCCGGGCGACGAGGTCTGGGTCGCCTCGGGCACCTACGTCCCCTCGACCACCGACTCGACCGTCAGCTTCGTCGTCCCCTCCGGCATCGGTCTCTACGGCGGCTTCGCCGGCAACGAAACGGCCCGGTCCCAACGCGATCCCGATGCCAACGTGACCGTTCTCTCCGGCGATGTGGGCGGCGACGACACGTTCGACGGCTCGCAATGGGTTCTCGTTTTCGGCGACCTCGGCAACAGCGGGCATGTGCTCGACGCGACCGGTGTCGACGCATCGACCGTCATCGACGGGTTCACCATCTCACAAGGCTGGATCGGACCGGCCGGGACAATCTCGACAAACCCGCTCCTCTGGGGCAGCGGGCTCTATATGCCCGGGGGGAGTGCCACTGTTCGCAACTGCCGCTTCCTGTCCAACCGCGCCGCGTTCGGCCCCGGGGCCGGGGCCTATGTCTACGACGGCAGCCCCGTGTTCGAGAATTGCCGATTCGAGTACAACACCTGCCACATCGCCGACGGCGGCGGGCTGTTCACCGGGGGCGACGGATCGCCCATCGTGCGCGACACGCTCTTCGCCTACAACTCCATCACCTTCGACAACATCGACAATGTCGGCGGCGGGTGGGACAACGAAACCACGGGCCCCGCCCTCGTCGAACGCTGCCGCTTCATCGGCAACAGCGTCCTCCCCTTCTTCGTCTACGGTGGGGTTGGGTACGGGGGCGGGTTCAACTCGTTCTCCGGCGGGTGCGATGTCCGCGACTGCGAGTTCATCAACAACCGCGCCCCGGTCGGCGGCGGCATGATCACATGGGCCGACAGCAAAGTGACGAATTCGCTCTTCGCCGGGAACTGGGCGCCCGAACAGCCCGACGTCGGCGGGTTCGACCAGGGGGGGATCGGCGGGGGGCTCGCGATCTTCTCGTTCGCACAGCGATCGGCCATCGTCACCAACTGCACCATCACCGCCAACCGGACCGACGGCGAGGGTGGCGGCGCGGTCGGCATCGCCAGCGGTCTCCTCGACATGCGCAACTGCATCATCTACGACAACACGACAACACATCCCGATTTCGCCGGCTATTCCCGGGCCGAGATCGCGGGTTTCTTCGAGTTGACCCGCTGCGACGTCCGCGGCATCTTCGGCCCGCCCGCCGTCGGCGAAGACATCCCCGACCCCGGCACTTACCCCACCGAGATCGACGCCGACCCGCTCTTCGTCGACCCTTCGGGCGGTGATTACCGCCTCTCGACCGGCTCGCCCGCGATCGACGCCGGCTACAACGACCTCGTCCCCGCGTGGGCGACAACCGACCTCGACGGCAACCAACGCTTCGTCGACGACCCCGCGACGCCCGACACCGGCATCGGCAACCCGCCGGTCGATCTCGGGGCCTACGAGTTCGGCGTCGCGGCGACCGGGTGCAACCCCGCCGACCTGGTCGAACCGTTCGGCGTGCTCGACCTCGCGGACATCGGCGCGTTCGTCACTGGCTTCACGGCGCAAGACCCGATCGCGGACCTCGACGGCAACGGTGTGTACGACCTCGCCGACATCAACCTGTTCATCACGTCGTTCCTCGCCGGGTGCCCGTGAGCAGGCCCGCGGCGCGGTACGCAACGCGTGCCGGGCGATGTCGGTCGAGGCATCCACGTCCCGGCGTCCCCGTGTGTCTGATGCGATGATTCCATCGCCACGCCCGATCTACGACGTTTCGCCGTACCCTGTTCACATGAGTTACATCGACATCATCGCCGAAGCAGACGCACGGGGCGAACTCGCCGCGCTCTACAAAAAATACGCCAACCCAGACGGCACCGTGGACAACGTGCTCAAGGTGCACTCGCTCAACCCGCCCTCGCTCGAGGCGCATTGCCAGTTGTATGTGCAGGCGTGTCACAAGCCCGGGCCGGTCAGCCGGGCCGAGCGGGAGATGGTCGGCGTCGTCGTGAGCCGGATCAACGGGTGCGCCTACTGCCGCGAGCACCACGCCGCGGGCCTGCGCCGGCTGCTGCCCGAAGATCGACGCGGGATCGCCGACATGCTCGTCCGCGGCGACGAGGCAGACGCGCCGTTATCGGACCGCGAACGGGCGATGATCGGCTACGCATCGAAACTCACCCGCACGCCAGCCGAGATCACGCAAGCCGACATCGACGCGATGCGTGCCGCCGGCTTGACCGACCGCGAGATCCTCGATGTTGCGCAGGTCGCGGCGTATTTCGCCTACGCCAACCGCATCGTGCTCGGTCTGGGCGCGAAACTGGGCGAAGGCGAGGGCCCCGCCGGCGAGACACCCGCGGCGGATCGCTGAATCGCCGGCCTCACCAGATCCAGCGCATATCCGAGAAGTTGAACATCGGGATCACACCGCGATAAAACGGGCTGGGCAGGTACACCACGAACGCCCGCCCGATGATCAACTCCCGCGGCACCAACCCGTAATGCGGCTCGCCGTGGTGGATCGATTCGGTCACCCACGGATATTCCGCTCGCCAGAACCGGCCGTCCGAGCTCGACGGGCTGTTGTCGCCGCACATCATGAAATCGTCGTTCGTGAGCGTCGGGAAATAGTCCGGGTGGGCGCCGAGCGTGGGCTGCCGGCCCACCTGGTAGAACAGATCGCGGTCCAGCCCGACGCGGTGCAGCGTGAACGGGCCGCCCTCGAAACGCCACCGCACGCTCGGCTTGCGGTAGATCCGCGTGTCGGCCAGGGCGCTGCTGGACACGCTCGGGTTCAGCCTGAGCAGTTCTTTCAGATCCCGACCCGTCGCCGCGAGGACGCGCTGCGCGGGCGTGAGGTCGTAGGCCCCCGCCTCGGGCCCGCCGCAGACCAGTTTTCCGTCGATGAACAGCCAGAGCGCCTGATCGACGTGCCAGAACTCGACGTCGGTGACGCGGCCCGGGCGGATCAGCCCCGGCTTGTCGGCGCTGTCGAGCGTGCGCCACGCGATATCCGTGCTCGTGGTCGTCGGCGCGTCGCGCATCTCGACACGCGCACCCGCGTCGTCGATCACCGCGCGGAACTCCATCCCCCGCGCCGTCAGCTCGCCCGTCACCGAAACCGGGCCCGATTCCGGCTCGATCCCGAATCGCATCGACACATCCGACACAGGAAAGATCGGCCGCGTCCGCTCGCGCAAGCCCCGGTCGAACGGCTGCGGCCCGACCCGCAGCTGGTTGTACGGCGTGTAATCATCGATCGGGTAGCGGTCATCGTCCCACGTCAGCAGGGTCGGCCCCGAGCCCGTGTAGTGATAATCCCGGCTCTCACGCAGACCCTCCCAGCCCGGACCGCTCGGCGTCCACGGCGGACGGAAACGGTCACTGGGCGCGAAACGCTCCTGTGTCGCCGGCGGCGGGGTATAGAAACTGTCGAATACCGTTCGCCAGACCTCCCGCTGCACGCGCTCCGGCTTGCGGGCGATCCGCCAGACATCCTCGGCCCACGCGTCGGCCCCCTCGCCCTTCGTGTGCGAGCCCTCCGGGGCGTAGAACACGTCGCCATCGACGAGCGCGATCTGATCGCCCGGCAGCCCGATCAGCCGTTTGATGTAGTTCTGCGGCTCGACGTGCGGCGCCTTGAAGACCACGACCTCCCACCGCTTCGGCTCGTACACGCCCTTGAGATATTTCAGCACGAACAGCCGATCGCCCGCGAGCAGCCGCTCGCTCGGCCGCTCGATCGGGGCGCGCGTCATCGGGTCGTTCACGCGGATCGGCCCACGGGCACCGCCCTGCACCGGCAGCGGCGGCAGCGCGGGGTTCCCGTTGACATAATCCCAGGGGCCGACGGTCCATTCATAGCCCGTGTCGGGGTCGCGGATCTCCATGTGCTTGCCGAGCAGCGTCGGGGCCATCGACCCGGTGGGGATGAGGAACCCCTCGATCACGAAGCCGCGGAACACGAACGCCATCGTGAAGGAGATCACGACGGCGGTGAGTGTTTCCTTGATATTGAACCCGCCGATGCGTTGTGCCGTCGTCATCCGTGTGTCTCTCGAAGGTTGGTCGTCCAGGGGAGAGGATCTTGCTCACGCGACCGGGCCGCCGCTCTCCGGTGTCGGACCGGCGTCGTCGCCGGGCGACGTTCCGCTCGTGCCGTCCCGGTGACGCCGCCGCCTTTTGCGGCGTCTGCGTTTTTTCCTGACGGGCGTCCCGCTGTTTTCATCGGGTTTCCCGGTCGCCGTGGTTTTCTCGGTTGAACCTGCCGCCCCGGGGGCCTGTGTGTGGTCCCCGCCGGTGGGTTCTTCAACGCGCCCGTCCGCGGTGCTCGCCGCGGGAGAGGCCGCCCCGGTCTCGGCCGAGGCCCGCCTCCGCCGGCGACGCCGACGTTTCTTTTTCACCGGTGCCGACATAGGCTCGGCTGATCCATCCGCCCCCGCCGGTTCACGCGAAACGGGCGGTCGGGGTTCATCGCGGGGTTGGGGTTCGGCGCGGCCACTCGCGGCCCGGCGTGGTTTCTGCTTCACGGATTCATCCCGGGGCGGGGTTTTCCGTTCTCCCGGGGCGCCGATTTCTTCTACCGGGTACGCCGCGCTCTCGCCGCTTTCGTCCAGCCTCACCAGCACCAGCTGCGTCAGGATCTGCGTATTCAGCACGACCCCGTCGCCGTCCGGCGTGCCCACACGCGCCTTGCGACGCGGCAGACGCCGGGCGAGCTGCTCGTACGTCTCGTCCTCGTACCGCAGGCAGCACATCAGCCGGCCGCACCGCCCGGAGATCTTGATCGGGTCCAGCGTCGCCTTCTGCACCTTCGCCGATTTCATGTTCACCGGCTTGAGCACCTTGAGGAAGCTCTTGCAGCAGCAATACTGCCCGCACTTCTCGTAATCCGCCGTCAGACGGGCCTCGTCGCGAGAGCCCACCTGCCGCATGTCGATCCGCACACGGTGTTTCGCGCTCAGTTCGCGGACCAGCTCACGGAAATCGACCCGGTCCTCGCTCGTGTAGTAAAACGTGATCCGGTCACCGCCAAGGATGGGCTCCGCCTCGACGATCTTCATCCGCAGCCCGAGCGACTCGGCCAGCGCCCGCGCCCCGAGCCGGAGCCCGTGTCGCGATTGTTCCAGCGCCGCCTGTTTCTTCAAGTCCTCCGCCGTCGCGACCCGCAGCACCCGCCCCTCGCGCGTGAACGGGTACTGCCGCCCCCCGGACCGCTCGATGTATTCCAGCATCTGCTTGCGTGTGATGCTCGAGCCGCAACCCGCGTTGGCGCATGTCGATGTCAGCATCTCGCCGATCTCGACCCCGCGGTGGGTCCGCACCACGAGCTTCGAGCCGCACCCGGGCGTGACGTCCCCCCTGTACGGGAATTCCCCGATCATCCGCATCGCGCCGAAACGGACGACCAAGGTCGTCGGCGCCGCCTTCTTCTGGAGCGAGCGGAGATCGTCGGTGTCCAGGCCGGAGATCGATTCCTCGTCGTGCCCACGCTCGATGAGCGCAGCGATCAGCTTCTCACGCTCATACTCGGCGACGTCGGCCTCGAACTGGGGAAGCGGAACGATCGGCAAGGCACCGCCCCCGTCACGGCCCGGCCGCGCCGAGCGCCGCCGCCCGCGCCGCGGTGAACATCCGACGCAGATCCTCCCGGGCGACCAGATCGACCGCGTTGGTCTGACGCACGCGGTAGACGTGCAGCTGCTCGGAACGTTCATCGATCATGTAGAGCAACTCCTCCGAACCGCTCTGCGTCGTCAACACCTTGTACGCCCCGCTCTCGGCGGACATCTCCGCCGCCGCGGGAGATGCGCCCAGCGGGCCGGAAAGCCCCCCCGCCCGCAGCAGGATCACCGCCGCAAGCAGCGCCGCGGAAACCATCAGCGCCCCGCGGGCACGATCGACCGTCGTTGATGCATGAACCGCGCTCATCGTTTCGACCTCGCTTTGCCGTCGTTCTCCAGATCGCGGTACCCGATCCCGCTGAGGATGTTCCGCCCGTCCTCCCAACGCAGCACGATCATCTCCTGATTCACCGAATCGACGATGTAGACCGCGTTGGAATTCCCGGTCTGGATCTGCCCGCCGACCAGCGTGTATTGCCCGCGCGGGCGGGCCGGCTGACCGCCCTGCTGGGCCGAAGCCGCGGGCCCGAACTCGACGAACGCGAGCACGCCGAGCAGCGCCGCGTTCACGGCGATGAGCGGGGCCAGCCGCCCGGGGCGACGCTCCGATGCTGTGTGTGCCATCATGTTCCTTTCCAGAACCCGATCAGTCCTGATGCCCACGCTTGGCCTTCAAAAACGCCCCGACCAGAACGAGCGCCAGGACGACGACCATCGCGAAGCCGGTCAGCCAGGGGTGACCATCGATCCCGCTCTCGTTCTTCGGGGGCACGAGGCGATCCTGCGCCGCCGCCTCGGAGACGATCCAGGCCAGCGCACCCATCCATCCGAGAACCCGGGATGTTCGTAACTTTCTGTGCATGACGCGATGCTAAGCCCCGGCCGGGATCGGCTCAACCCCGGACCCCATCACCGGTGCCGCCTTCGATTCAACCAGACCATCCGGGCAAACACCGATCAGATCGCTGAACCGACACCCGATCCGCTCGAACGCCTCGGCCGGCAGATCGACCGTCCCCCACCTCGGGCTCCGCACCTTCATCTCGCGTGTGTAATCCGACAACCGCACCGCCCGGTGCGCATACACCCGCCCCTCGAACCGCATCAGCCCCGTTTCACCGGCCTTGAGCGCGGGCCCGTCCAGCCAATAGAGAAACACCAGCACCGCCTCGAAAGGGTCGCCGAACAGCCGCTCCCAAGTGCTCAGCGAACGGATGTCGTCCATGGTCGCCCACGATTCCCGCCGCCCGGCCCCGCCCCGCCGCAGATCCACCCGCCGGCCCTTGACCTCGACGAGGGTGCAACGCCCCGGGCCGTAGACCACCGCGTCGAACGATTTGAGCCTCCGCTCCGTGCCGTGCTCATCGAACACCCCCAGCCGGGCACCGGGCTCGAGCACCGCCCGTTTCGCGTCATCAACAAGCAGATACGGCAGCCGTGACCGCACCAGCGCCGCCTCGAACGCCCGCTCGTAATGTCTCCTCGCGGCCGACACGCCCGCAGTATACCAGATCCGGTCGGGTTTCATGCGGGATCAGCCAGAATCCGCCGGTCATCACCGGCGGCCCCGTTGATCTTTCATGGTTCCGGGGCCGATCGAAACGGGGTGTTATTCTTTCGTTGTCTCGCGGGCGATCAGATTCAGCAGGTCCTGCTCGGCCTCGCTGTACGCCGAGAAAGACCGTTTGATTTCCTGTGTCATCTCGTACACCTGATCCGGTGCGAGTTCCCGCCCGTCCCGCCGGGCACCGTTGAGCACCGATTCGAGCGAGCCGCTGGCGTCGCGCAGCCGCTCGACCGCCTCGGCGTACCGCCTCACCGCCGAATACAGGACCTCTTGCCGCTGCTGCTTCTCGCTCGGCGCCTTGAGCGCCCGCCACGGCGCCGCCCGGATCTCCTCGATCAGCAGCACCGCCTGTGCGCTCGCCAGTTGGAGGTTCGCCATCGAGCGGTGCAGCGGCGGTTCGATCCGGTCCAGTGTCAGCAGCGCCCGGTCGGTGATATCGCTCAGGTTCCCCGCCGCGATCAATCCCTGATCCAGCACACGCTCGACCCGCCCCATCACGTCGTACCGCGCCCGGGTGCTCAGCCCCTCGAAATTGCTGATTGTCCGCCGGATATCGGCCCGGTTCTCGTCGATCATCCCCTGCGTCGTGCTCAGCAATTTCCTCGCGTCGCCCACGCCCGCCGTGACCTCGTCGGCCACGCCCGGCAGCGTCTCGGTGAACAGCCCCTGCGCCCCGTCCAGGATCGAGTCCGCCTTCGTGAACCAGCGGTCCTGGTTTTTCCGGAGGTCGTCGGCGAACGCCCGCGCGTCGTGGAACGTCTCGGCAAGGTCGTCCGTGATCGGCTCGATCCTCGGCTCGATCTTCTCGGTGAACCTGTTGGCGGCGGCCAGCAGCCGGCGCGCCTCGCCGGCGAGTTCGTCGAGCCGCGCGATCCCCCCCCGGGGCTGCGCGTCGAGCTCGCCGCCCCGCGCCAGCACCGAAGCGCCCTCCGCGGCGCCCCCGATATCACTGATGTTCAGCGACGCGAGGCTCCCCAGCAGCGGCGCCACCACCGCCACCGCCGCGTCGTCGTACAGCACCAGGTCCGAGTCCACCTTGATCGTCACGTCGATCCCCGTCGCCGCGTCACGCCCACCGACCTTCTTCGTCCGGTACCGGATCGACGACACCGAGCCGATCGTCTTGCCCCCCAGCGTCACCGGGCTGCCCGGCTTGAGCCCCGCGACCCCCTCGGCCAGATCGAACCGCACCACATACGACGCACGCGGATTGACAAACGGCAGCCTGTCGAAACCGTCCTCCACCCAGAAACTGATGAAAACGGCAAGCACCAGCGAAACCACAACGAACAACCCCGCCAACACGTTGTTCCTGTTCTCCGTCCGCATGCTCATCGTTCACTCCCGGGACCACCGAGCCTGATCCTACCGCCTCGTCGGCTCGAGGCTCGGCGTCGGCAGCAGCACCCGCTCCGGCTCCGGGCCGAACAACGCCTCCTCGTACGCGTCGCTGCTCTGCCGCTCCGTGATCGGCCCGTCCGGGTCGCCGCGCAGGAACTGCCGGATCAGACGCTCGTCCTCGCCCCGTTTCGCCGCGACATCCGTCGGCTCGTCGCGCAACGCCTCGTACCACGAACGATCCGCGACCTTCAGAATCCGCCCCTTGTCCAGCATCGCCATCCGGTCGGCGATCGTGAACGCCGAGTCCATCTCGTGCGTCACCACCACACTCGTCACGCCCAGCTGCTTGCTCAACGCGATGATCAGCTGGTCGATCTGAGCGCTCGTCACCGGGTCCAGCCCCGCGCTGGGCTCGTCATAAAAAAGGATCTGCGGGTCGAGCGCCAGCGCCCGCGCCAGGCCCGCCCGCTTCTTCATTCCCCCGGAGATCTGCGCCGGGTACTTATCCGCGTGCTCGCGCAGCCCCACCAGTTCCAGCTTGATCTTCACCTGGATGTCGATGATCTCGGGGTCGAGGTCCGTGTGCTCGTGCAGCGGGAGCGCCACGTTCTCCGCCACCGTCATGCTGTTGAACAACGCCCCGGACTGAAACAGAATCCCGAACCGCTTGCGCACCCCGTTGAGCTCGTCCTCGTCCATCGCGCAGATGTTCCGGCCGAACAACTCGATCACGCCCTCCGTCGGCGGGATCGAGCCGATCATCATCCGCAGCGACGTGCTCTTGCCGGACCCCGAGCCGCCCATGATCACCATCGTCTCGCCCGGCATCACGTCCAGGTTGAACCCGCGCAGAACAGTCTGCGTGCCGAACCGTTTGGCCACGCCCCGGCAGCGGATGATCGGCTCGGCCTCCCGGGCCGCGGTGCCGTCACGGGCCGCCATCATCGTTCGGCTCATCCTCGTCGGGTTCCGCCCGATCGGACGCTTCGCCGCCGCCTTCACCGGGGCCGGCCGCGGCGCCCGGGATGTCCATGAGGCGTGCCTCGGTCCCGTCCGGCAGCACGACCCAGATATCGGCCAGCGGTATCGACAGCGCGTTCTGCGGCGCCTTGCCCGCGTTGCCCTGCGGGTCCACGATCAACAGCAGCAGCACACGGCCCGAATCAAACTCCGCGGGAACCGGCACGATGTTCTGTCGCCCGCTGTAAGGCTGCATCTGCGGCTTGATCTCGATGTACGCCGGCAACACCTCCGACCAGAACTTCGTCGGCACCGAGACGAACGACCCGTACGCCGCGCGGTACTTGTCACGGAAAGCCTCGAACTGTTCGTCGCTCGCCGACACCACCGGGCCCGAAACGATCGCGCGAGCCTTGTCGAAATCCCCGTTCTCGACCGAAGCCATGAACGCGTTCGTGTTGCCGTACATCAACTTCGAGACTGTCCCGATACCGCGATACACGGCGACCGCGAGCCCGATCCACGCGATCGTCACCAGCAGGCCGATGGTGATCCCCGCGACCGCGACCCCGCGCCCGCCGACCCGACCCCGGGAGTTGCCGATCCCGATGATCGCCCCGACGCCGAACAGAGACCCGAGCAACCCGAGACCCGGGATGCAGCAGATCAGCGAAAGCACCAGAGACGTCACCGCCAGCACGCTCGTCCGCGGCGGTGCCTCATAAACATCGCCGTCGAACTCGCCAGCGTAAGGATTCTGTGTCATGGCCAAAGCCTACATCCTCCGCCGGGGTTTCGCCAGCCGGGCGACAGGGAACTCATCGCCCGAGCGCGTCCAACGCGACCTGCGCCCGCGCCTTCACATCGTCAACATTCGCCCCGGCCCCGGCGTCGGTGGCCGACAGGCATACCCACGCGATCGGCACCCGCGCCCGGCTCCCCCAGCACAACGAATCGATCGGCGATCCGGCCGCGAGATCCGAAAGCCGGCCCGTCGGATCACGACCCGACGCATCCAGGACAGCCCGCTCGACCGCCGCGATCAATCGCCCGGCCGAGTGCTTCTCGAGCATCGCCGCCGCCACACCGGGGGTACGCCACGACCGGGCCGCGTCCGCCTCGATCGTTTCTGTCAAGACCAGAAACACCGCCCGGCTCATCTCGAACCCCGGCCACGCGTTCGCGCGCAGCCCCCGCTCGCCGCGACGCACGGGCGCGAGCAGCGCCGCGTCGGCGAGAAGGGCCAACGCCGCCCGCTTCGCCCGAACCACGTCCCCGCGCGCCGCGTCCGATGCCTCTTTCTCCGATTTCTCCGACGGGTTCGCCCACGACATCAGCCACGCCGACCGCGCCCTGTCGATCTCGTCAAGTACCGCACCCGCTTTCTCGCCCGTGAGCCGTTCGATCTCCCTGCCCGTCGATGATCCCGTTCGCAAATCGTTCTCGCCCGGCCAGACCCGATTGCGGCCGGCCCAGACAAGCACGTCTTGCAACGCCGACAGAGACGCCGCGTCCGAGCCACGGGCCAGTTCGATCAGACGCGCCGCGACCGGCCCGAAACGCCGATCGATACCGCTGCGCATCCGCCCCGCCCCCGGCCGATCCGGGTTGAACGCGATCAGGCTCTCCAGCGCCCCGATCCCCAGGGCCGACGCCCGCGCCCGCCGCAGCACGCCGACCCGCGATAGCACCGCCGGGTCCGTCATCGGCCTCTCGACGCCGAGCACACGCCCGAGGTCTTCCTTCTGACGCCGAACCGCACCGAGCAGCTCCAGACGCACACGCCGCCACACCGGCCGCAGCGGCCGGAGCAGAGATTTCTCGTCGAGATCGATCGGCCGAAGAAGACCCGCGAGCATCCGCAGCGAGTCGGTCCATTCCGCCCCACCCCCGAGCAACCCGGGCTTCTCGACGATCGCCCCGACCGCGGCTCGCCTCGCCCCCACAGAAGCCGAGTCACGCGAACCGTCGTCGAGCGCCTTGAGCAACGCACCCCACGCCGCAAGCCGTTCCAGCACCGCCACCGAGTCTGCCCGCCGCTCCGGCTCGAACAGCCCCGCCGCCGCATCGCGCCACACCCCCGCCAGCCGCGCCGCCGCTTCGTCCGAAACCCAACCCGGCGGCCCGAGCACGACGGCGGACACCCCCAGCAGCCGCTTCGCCCGTGCCACGCTCGACGCGTACACCCCGTCCGCGCCCTCCAACGCCCGCGAGACCTCCGCGGGAATATCCCCGAGCGGCCGTTCACGCTTGACCAGGAACCAGCCCGGCCCTTCGTTCCCCACCCCGAGCACCGAAACCGCGTCTCGTACCGCGTTCCACGCCGAGGCCGCCGAGATCGACGGCTCGTCCGCCAGCCGTTCGAACAGCACCGCGGCCAGCCACGCCCTGTCCTCGTCCGCGTGGTCGATCGCATCATCCAGCGCCGAACGCCGCGACAGCATCGTCAATCCGAGCAGCCCCCGCTCCGCCGCGTCCCCATCCTCGCCCGAAACCGAGGCCAGCAGCGCCGCCGCCTTCCGCCACGCTGCCTTGGCGCGTGCCCGCGCATCACCCATCCGGCCCAGACGCTCGGCCTCGGCTCGCAACGCCCGTGCACGTTGATCGAGCTGCTCGAACCGAGCATCACCACGCGGGCCGCCGTCGAGATCCAACAGCTGCCCGAACGCCGCGCCGGTCCACGCGAACAACACGGCCCACGCCAGAACGCCGGCCCGTTCACCCAGACTCGGCCATCTCGATCGCACGCGCATAGATCCTTTCGAGGTGGTGCACCATCGCCGAGTGGTCGAACTCACGCACGCACATCTCCCGACCCTCGAGCACCATCCGCGCCCGCTCGTCCGGGTGGTCGCGAAGCCACAGAATCGCGTCACGCAGCGCCGCCGTGTCGCCGTGGGGCACCAGCCGGCCGGTCTCCATGTCGATGCACACCTCCCCTGTCCCGTCCACGTCATACGCCACCGGGCACACCCCCGCCAGCAGCGCCTGCGGCACAGTCCGCGGCAAACCCTCCCGGCTCGAAGGATGGCACAGCACGTCCATCGCACGCATCATCGCCGGGACCCGCTGCTGCGGCACCAACCCCGTCGTCACCACGCGATCCGCAAGCCCCATCCGCTCGACCCGCGACAGCAGCCGATCGCGCCACCACCCGTCGCCCACCCACAACAGCCTGAGTTTCTCGTCCTCCCGCATCGCCTCGCCCAGCGCGTCGAGGATGTCGTCGTGCCCCTTGTGCTCGGCCAGACGCGCCACCGTCCCGATCACGAAATCGTCCGCTGAAAAGCCCAGCGACGCACGCACCGAAGCCCGGTCCTCCCCCCCGGCCGGGTGCAGGAACGGGTCGATCTCCATCCCGCTCCGCACCGTGATATACCGCTCGGCCGACCCGATCCCCCGGGCGAGAAACTGTGCCGTCATCGCGTCGGCCACCGACAGAATCAGATGACACCGCTTCGCCGCGAACCGCTCCGCCTCGGCGTACAACTGGTTCACCACCGCCGTCTTCACCCGACGCGCCACCCCACCCGAAACCGGCATGAACGGGGGACCATGAATCGTGTGCACCACCGCGGGCAGCCCCCCCCGGCCGCCATGCCCGCGCCGACGCCGGGCACGCCACGCCGCCCACCGACCCAGAATCCCCGCCTTCGACGAGTGTGTATGCACCACGTCCGGCCTCACCTCGTCGATCAGCCGCTTCAGGTCCCGATGAAAGCAGAAGTGGTCCTTCACCGGGTTGATTTCACGCACCAGGTTCGGCAGCTCGTGCAGGTGGATCGCCTGCCCGTCCCCCGTCCGGAACGCCGACACCCGCTCCAGCAGCGACCCCTCCGGCCCGTAGATGGGCCCGAACGCCAGATGCACCTCGTGCCCCGCCTCGGCCTGCCCCTCGCACGACAAAACCGTGTTCACCTGGCTCCCGCCGAGGATCAACCGCGTCGAGATGTGCAGAATCGTCAGCGCCACAAAGCGGATGATACCGGTGGTGCCGTTCCCCGGTGCCGGTCCGACTTGGACGGTTGACGTTGTTCATATGTTGCGGACCAAAAGGAATTATGCCGTGGTTGATCGCGATTCGGTATATGCTCATGAGCAAAGGGCATGCACGATGCATCACGGAAAGCGGGTGGTCACCGGCAGCCGAAAGAGACAAGTGTCTTCGAGAGAACGGCACCGCATACTGCCCGTATAAGCGCCACCGCAGGTATCAACATACAGAAGGCCGCCAGCTGATCAACGGCGGGATGACCGATGTCAGTGAACAATCCGAACCATGAAACCTCTGAACTACCCCCATCATAGCGGATTTTCATCCTGAGCGAGCGGATTTTCTTTGCATTGTCGAGGATTGCGGGCTGGGCGATGCTGCCCGCTGCCGATTCGTTGGGCTGTCGGCGGCTCG
>JALWOY010000033.1 GCA_027083355.1 Phycisphaerales bacterium
CAACAGAGCAAAGAGTTCGCGTTCCATACCAGGTCTCCTTCATGGGTGAAGGACCTAGTATGGACGCAACTCTTTGAAAGCGCAAGTCTTACACGCATGGCGCAAAAGGCCCGTCAGCGACGGGCTCCTTGCTCACCCCCTCTGCGGCTCCCCGGGCGCTTCGGTGTGCGTCTCTATGCTCTACCATGCGGGCATGTCAGACACCATCTTCAGCAAGATCATCCGCGGCGAGATCCCGGCCCAGAAGATCTACGAGGACGAGGCGGTCGTCGTAATCATGGACATCGCCCCGCTCGCAGAGGGCCATTGCCTGGTGATCCCCAAGGAGCCGGCCGAGACGCTCGCGGATCTGAGCGACGACGCGGCGGCGGCGGTGGGGCGGGTGCTGCCCCGCGTCGTGCGGGCGGTGCAGCGGGCCACGGGCGTCGAGGCGTGCAACGTGCTCCAGAACAACGGAAAGGCCGCGGGCCAGGAGGTGATGCACGTTCACTTCCATGTCATCCCGAAGCCCGCGGGTGCGGGGCTGAAGAAGGAGTGGAAGCCGATCGGGGTGGACAAAGACCGCACGGCCGAGCTGGGCCGGGCGATGGCGCGGCTGCTGTAGGCCGGCGGGGTCAATCGCCGGAAGTGAAAGCCTCGATGAACGCCTGGACATCGGCGAGGTCGTAGACGTCGAGCGGCGCCGCGAAGTCCGAGCGCGGGTCGTGCCGGCGGACCCAGGTCAGAAACAGCTGGAGGTCGTTCAGGTCTCGGGCACCGTTGCCGTCGAGGTCCGCGCGGCCGTTGATTTTGGGTAGCGAGAGGAACATCTCGGCTTCTTCGGCGCCGAGGTCGTAGACGGGCCCGTAGATGCCGCGGGGGTCGTCGTGGCTGCCGACATGCCAGAGGTCGAGTCTGGGCCAGCCCCGGCTGTCGTATGTCGCGCCGTACGGGACGCTCTGCCCGATGTTGAACTGCACCTGGCGAATCGCCTCGATGTCTTCGGGCGTTCTGCCGATGGAGGCGAGTTCTTCGTCGTCGCCGTTGTAGTCGATCGCGGTGATGATGAAGGGGATGTCGTGGTCGAGTCCGTACTTGATCTCGATGGCGTTGAGAAAATTGAAGAAACGCCCCGTGTAGGCGTTGCGCTGGTGCTCGCTGCCGGAATCGGCTTCGCCCTGGAACCAGAAAAAGCCGGCGATGTCCCACGAGATCCCGAGCGCGTCGAGCCTGTTGATCAGGACCTGAAGATCCGTGTCGTCGTTCGGGCTCCAGAGGTCTTCGAGGAAATTGTGTTCGAGTGAATAGGTGCCGCTGTAACCGTCGACCCATTCCATCAGCCGGTTGCCGCTGTGGCGTCGGTTGTATTTCACCGGGTGCTCGTACACACCCGATGCGGCGATCGTGTCGAACACGCCGTCGGCGTACTTGGGCCTCGCGTTGGACTGGCCCGTGATGATGAAAATATCGAAATGATCCTGCGCACACGCGGTGTGGACCGCGAGCAGGAGAGCGAACATCGCGGCTTTTTTCATCGTGCCCCCGTCAGCCATCGGAATGCAAAGCGTACCACAGTGGCCCGGATTATGACAGAATGTCGTCACCGCGCCAAGAGTTTTTCCATCGCCCGATCAGCCGGAGCGGCCCGGGGCTTGACTCGGGCCGGTGACGGTGTTTGGCTTGGGTATGCGGATTATCTCAGGCCGGCACAAGGGCAAGAAACTCGTCGGCCCACCCGACGCCAAAACCACCCGGCCCATCCCCGATCGCGTCAAGCTGAGCGTGTTCAACCTTCTCCGGGGCCATTTCGAGGGCGCGCACGTCGTCGATCTCTTCGCCGGGACCGGCTCGATCGGGCTCGAGGCCGCCAGCCGGGGGGCGGCGCGGGTGCTGATGGTCGAGAAAGACCGCGGGATCGCCCGCGTGCTGGGCCGGAATCTCGAGTCCGTCGGCTCGCCGCCGTCGTGTGAGGTTTATCTCGGCGACGCGCTCGGGCCGGGGGTGCTCACGCGGTGCCCCCGGCCCGTGAACCTGCTCTTTGCCGACCCGCCGTACGCCATGGTGCGCGACCCCGAAGGGTGGCGGCGTCGCGTCGGCACGGTGGAGAAG
>JALWOY010000034.1 GCA_027083355.1 Phycisphaerales bacterium
GGGGATGTCGAGCGGCCCGTGCTGGAGACCGAGGCGGCGATGCGGATCGTCGCCGACTTCGCGGCGGGGCGGGCGGACACGGTGCTGACGCTGCACGGCGTTGGCGACCCGCTGATGCACCCGGATGTGTTCGAGATCATCGCGGCGGCGCGGGCCGGGGGCGTGGGGCTGGTGCACCTGCGGACGGACGGGCTGGGCGAGGCGTTCGAGCCCGAGCGGCTGCTTTCGAGCGGGCTGGACGTTGTGAGCGTGGACGTGCTGGCGGCGTCGGCGCCGGTGTATGAAGTGATGGCGGGGGTGGACCGGTACGAAGAGGTCAAGTCGCGCGTCGAGGCGTTGATCGAGGGTCGGCGCGTGGAGGCGGGGCTGCCGGGGCTGTGGGTGGTGCCGCGGATCACGCGTTGCGACGAGGTGTATGAAGAGATCGAGCCGTTCTATCACGGGTGGTTGATGGCGTGCTGCAGCGCGGTGATCGACCCGATCCCGGCGGGGGCGGTGCTGCCGGAGTCGGCTCGGATCAGGCCGATGGCGTTGCCGGCACTGGCTCGCGCGCGTCGTTTGCGTGAGACGCTGATCGTTCGCAGCGACGGGGTGGCGCTGTCGGCGGACGGGGTGGAACTGGGGAGCGTGCTCGCCGAGCCGATGGCGGGGGTGTGGCGGACGGCGGCGAGCACGCGTGCGGAAAGCGCGGCGGCGTGAGGGAGTTTGGGCAAGCGGTGCCCTGTACGGATCTCAGAAAAACCCGTGTGCGTCAATGAGCGCAACTTGCATCGTCGTGTTGCATGCGCCTCGGTGTGGTTCCGGACGGCGACACTGAGGCTGCGCGCAACCGAAGGGACGGATCGGGTGCCCCCGGAAATCCCCGGCACGATCCGACGCTTCGCGGGCTCAGCGTCGGCGTCCGGGGCATATTGATGCGAGATGCGGTGGGGCATCTGAGCTCGTCGTGTGTGTCGTGATCATGTGGGGCGGGGAATGGGCCTTGCACACTCGCACGGCCAAAATGCCGTGGCACGCACGCGACGAATGACAAATCCTCGTTCTGGCAATCGTCGGTGATGATTTCCGGATCAGAACCGACGATGCGTCGGGCACCGGGCGACCACCATTATCCAAGAGCACACAAAGTCGCTCATGACGGTAACAGAAAACACCTTTTTTCCGAATTATCCTTTCAAGAAATAAGTCTTGAATGAATTGGCAAGCATATTACATATTCACTCCGTCACAGAACTTGCCTTCCGAACCGTCGACGCCACCAGCCCCGCCGTGGGCACCGCCGCCGGCACCACCGTTTCCGCTCGGGAAGCCACCGCGACCGCCGTTGCCGCCGAATAAATGACGTCCAGACCCTGCTCGCCCACCATGCCCGGGGCCGTTACCGTTGCCACCATCGCCACCGTCACCGGCCCGACCACCGGAAACGCTTCCACCGGCGCCTCCATTTCCGCCTCGACCCCAAGGACGACCGATGCCGCCATCGCCCGCGTCGCCACCCTCACCGGCGATGGCAATGCCGGGGTCACCGCCGCCTCCTCCGTTGCCTCCATTGGTATCAATTATGGGTTTGTCAACAACAACGTCGCCGCATGCGTTGCGTCCCGGCTGACCATTGCCTCCGGATCCGCTGGTGGCGTTGCCCCCATCGCCCCCGTTGCCCCCATCGCCTCCCGCGGCATGGTCATCGCCGGCGCCGCCGTACCCTCCATGGCCACCATTGCCGCCCATGGCGTGGGCCCCATCGATGCCGGGCAGGCCATTGGGGCTTGGCGGGATATCGATCGCCAGAGCGATGGGAATTATATTCAACTTTGACCTGAGCTTGGTATAAGGATCCAGTGCCAAGGCTGCCCCACCGTGACCACCGTCACCTCCCCGACCCGCGATCGGCATTTCCCCGACCGCCCGGGCACCGTTGCCGCCGTTCCCACCGTTCCCGCCACGCAGGATGACAGGCTGCCCTTTATCGGAGAGGATGGCACCACGGACGACACAATCGCCCGCCGCTCCACCGCTGCCCGCGTCAACCCCCGGCGATCCATTCTGCCCGTCACCTCCGTTCCCGGACTCAAGAAAGCTCATATTACAGATAATGACGGGCGCATCGAGCAAGAGCGATCCGCCTGCGCCGCCTGATTCACCGGGGTTGAGGCCTCGGCGTCCGTCACCGGGTCGGAGCAGGCCGTTCACGCGGATTTCTCGGCCCGCGATGAGTTTGATGGAGGGGCCGTCGGCGTTCTTGTAGTCTTCTTTCGCCGTGGGCAGGATGACCCCGTCGATGCGGATGGTGTTCTTCGCTTTGATGACGAGGTCGGCGTTGATACGCATGATCTCGCCGCGTTCGAGAACGAAGTCGTCCGCCTCGATCACGCCGGAGGTGACGCGGTCCGCGGGCTCGGGTTGGTCCGCGGCGAACGCGAGCGGGCAGGGCAGGAACAGGGCGGCAAGGAGGGCGACGCATTTACGCGTTGAAACGTGGTATGTCATGGTGTTGTGAATGTACCAGAACAGAATCTTCGTGGTGAATCGAATTCTCCGGAATGTCTCAATTCACAAGAAAGCGTCATGAGTTCGGCGGCATGCCGATGTCTTCGTCCCACAAATCGGGGTGTTCGGCGATGAACTCGCGCATCAGGTCGATGCAGCGTTGATCGTTCATCAGGACGATCTCGACGCCCTCGGCTTTGAGCCAGTCTTCGCGGCCCATGAAGGTTTTGTTCTCGCCGATGACGACGCGGGGGATGCGGTGGAGGACGGCCGTCCCGGTGCACATGGCGCAGGGGCTGAGGGTGGAGGCGAGGGTGAGGGTGTGCCAGTCGCGTCGGCGGCCGGCGTTGCGGATGCAGGCGGTCTCGGCGTGGGCGGTGGTGTCTCCGGTCTGGACGCGGAGGTTGTGGCCGCGGGCGATGATGTTGCCTTGGGGGTCGGCGAGGACGGCGCCGATGGGGATGCCGCCCTCGTCGCGGGATTTGATGGCTTGCTCGTATGCGGCGTCGAGGAGGATCTGGTCCGGGTTCATGGGTTCAGGATACATCGCGGCGATGGCCGGGGAGGCGGCGTGAGCCGGCGGGAGTGCGAATCAGTAGACTCGGTGGATGAACGATCATGGCTATCCGAATCTTGTGGTTTTCGACCACCCGTTGATCAAGCACAAGTTGTCTTATCTTCGCGAGTCGTCGACGGGGCACCGGGCGTTCCGGGCGTTGATGTCGCAGATCGCGGGGCTGATGGTGTACGAGGTGACGCGGTCGTTCGCGACCAGGCCGGTCCGGATCGAGACGCCGATGGCGGGGACGACGGTGCATCGGCTTTCGTGCGTCGTGACGGTGGTGCCGGTGTTGCGTGCGGGTCTCGGGATGACGGCGGGTGTGCTCGATCTGATGCCTGAGGCGCGGGTGGGTCATCTCGGGATGGCGCGGGATGAGGCGACGCTTGAGCCGAGGGCGTATCTGAACAAGCTGCCGCCGGATCTCGATGCGGGCCCGGTGGTGCTGATCGATCCGATGCTGGCGACGGGCGGATCGGCGGTGGCCGCGATCGGGATGCTCCGGGAGGCGGGAGCGCTGGATCTCCGGATGGTGTGCCTCGTGGCGTCGCCGGAGGGGGTGGAGCGGATGGAGGCCGAGGCCCCCGGCGTGACGGTGTACACCGCGGCGTTGGACGATCGGCTGGACGAACGGGGGTACATCCTGCCGGGGCTTGGTGACGCGGGTGATCGGCTTTTCGGGACGGGGTGAGCACATGAAAAACGCCCCGGTATCGGGGCGTTGTTTTGGGAGTGCTGTTCCGCGTTGTGTTTATTCGCAGCCGGCGTTGAACGCGGCGAGGAAGGCGCTGATATCGGAGAGGTCCCAGACGCCGAATGGCTCGGCGAAATCGACTTCGTCGAGTTGGAGCTGGAATCCGATGACGAAGGCGGTGATATCGGCGAGGTCGAGCACGCCGAAGGGGTCGGCGAGGTCGGCGATGCCGCAGTTGTCGGGCCCGTTGACGTCGACGGTGACGGTCGCGGTCTGGCCGGTGGTGGTGGTGTAGGTGAATGAATCGATGCCGTTGAAGTTGGCGTTCGATGTGAAGCGGAGGAAGTGGCCGGTCGGGTCGCCGGTGGGGTTATCCCAGCCCTCGATGGTCACGGTGGCGCCGCCTGGGGTGGGGGACTGGACGGACTGGATGCCGACGGGGGCGCAGTTCGAGCCCGAGTCGTTGGCCAGGACGTAGATATCGACGGGGACACCGGCGTCGGTGGCGGCGGCGTCATCGGCGGCGGCGTTGGGGAGTTGGAGGTTGCAGGGTGCGTTGAACTCGAGGTAGTCGAGGATGGACTGCTGGACGAGGGGGTGGAAGCGGAGGTCGATGTTGATCAGCCCGCCGGAGCAGATGTGGCAGTAGGACATGATGGTGCCCTCGTGGCTGCCGGAGCAGTCGATGCCGCAGTTGTCGATGGGGGGGTTGTAGTCGTGTGTGTGCGGGGCGCCGAAGTTGTGGCCGAGTTCGTGGGCCATGACGATGAGGTCCCAGTTGCTGTAGGAGTTCATCTGGAGCGGGTAGGGGAAGGAGCCGTCCATGTAGGCGGAGACGCCGTAGCCGTAGGACTCGTTGCAGAGGGCGGGGAGGTAGGCGATGCCGCCGTAGGCGGTGTTGACGCCGGTGAGGAGGTGGACGGTTTCGCGTTGGACGTCGCCCATGTTGGCGTTCCAGTAGTCGCGGACCTGGTCGAGGGGGTCGGGCGAGGTGGTGCCGTTGTATGGGTCGACGTTTGACGAGAAGGTGCGGAGGTAGGGCACGACGAGGCGGACGTTGACGTCGCGCTGGTAGATCTCGCTGATGGCGGCGACGAGGAAGAGTGCGTACTCGGCGGCCGCGTCGGCGTCGCCGCCGAAGCGTTCCTGCGTCCACTCCCAGTCGCTGTCGATGGCGATGCGTGCGACGCGGCAGGGCGCGGTGCCCCGGTTGGCCTGCTGGTGGCCCGGGCCGGGCTGGATGGGGACGCCGAAGGGGGCGTACTTCTCGATGTTGTCGTCGTTGATGCCGCAGGAGTGCGCGGCGGTGTCGAAGTTGAAGCCGGCGAGGTCGGCGATGCGGATGTCGTCGGGGGTCGCCTTGAGGGCGCCGCGTTTGCCGGTGGAGACGCTGTAGACCTTGCCGGCGGTCTGGATGAGGCCGTTGGTGGCGTGTGTGCCCACGCCGAGGACGACACGAGAATCGGGGTCGCCGTCGACGGTGCCCCGGAGCAGGACGACGCCGGGCTTTTCGCTGGGTCTGTCGTTGATATAGAACACCGCGTCATCGGTCCAGACGGAGAAGCGTTCGAGGGTGAGGTCGAGGCGTTGGTCGCCGACGGGCAGGCCTTCGAGGCTGACCGTCCCGCCGATGGGGGTGGCGGCGAAGTTCTGGAGGTCGAGCGCCCGGGCGACGGCGGCCCGGGGCTGCTGAACGGTTCGGACATCGATGCCGGCGGAGGATGCCGGGCTGATCGCGGCGCAGGTGAGCAGCGGGAGTACGGCCCGCCGATACAAATCACGATTGAACATTTGATTCCCCTCTTTGCTTGTGCCGGTGGCCCGGCGTTTTAATTGCGTGCCCTGAACGGGCGATTCCGACGAGACCCGTTCGGTGGACGCGGTTGATGCGCACCCGGGTCGCGGGATGAAAATCAATGCGGGTGGTCGGACACCCGGCGACGGTGGACTTTTCGGACAAAGGCGGCGTGCGGTTGCATCAGATTCTGGTTTCGGTCGTCACTGTGTGGCGTAGGCGATGCTCGCGATCGTGAGGTCGTCGGAGAGTGTTTCGGAGCCGGCGTGTTCGTGGACGGCCCGGGCGAGGGCCTGGACATCGTCCCGCGGGGCGTGTGTGTCGGCGAGCGCCTGGAGGGCGCGTTCGATCCCGAACTGGCCCCCGTCGGGCGTGCGTTGCTCGGGCAGGCCGTCGCTGTAGAGGATGAGCCGGGCGCCACGGGGGAATGGGGCTGTCTCGCTCTTGTACGTTTCGTCGGGTTTGACGCCGAGGACGAGTCCGCCTTCGCATTCAACGCGTCGGTATGAGCCTTCGGGATCGATGATGAACCAGAGGCCGTGGCCTGCGTCGACGAACCGGAGCGTTTCGGAGCGAGGGTCGAGCACGCCGAGCCAGAGCGAGACGA
This sequence comes from Phycisphaerales bacterium, assembly GCA_027083355.1. Taxonomy (GTDB): domain Bacteria; phylum Planctomycetota; class Phycisphaerae; order Phycisphaerales; family UBA1924; genus UBA1926. The sequence continues at coordinate 6,143 of JALWOY010000034.1, forward strand.
ACTCGCCCTCGCCGCTTCTGGCGTGGAGTGATCGGTTGGTCATGGCGACGGCCTGTTCGGGCGGGATGCCGAGTTGGAGTGCCATGCGGATCTCGGCTTGTGTGGTGGCCATGAGGATGGCGGCGCCGGCGCCCTTGCCGATGACGTCGCCGAGGAAGACGGCGAGCCGTCCGTCGTCGAGGGGAACGACGTCGAACAGGTCGCCAGCGACGGTGCGGCCGGGTTTGTTGAGCACGGCGTATTCGAACGAGTCGACGGTGTCTGTCCTCGGCGGCATCAGGCGGAGCTGGGCCTCGCGTGCGGCCCTGATTTCCTCGGTGAGCAGGGCGTTCTTTTTCTCGTGCTCGACACGTTTGAGGTTGCCGAGCGCCAGGCCGCACATGCGGCTGATCGCCTGGCAGAACGCGGCGGCGTCGTGTGCGATGGAATCCTCGGCGTCGCGCGCGTCGAGATAGAGATAGGCCTCGACGGCGTCGCCGAGCATGATCGGTGCGCAGAGTGCGGCGTGGATGCCGAGGCGGATGATGCTCTCGCCGTAGTGGACCCCGCTGTCGCCGGACATGCGGACGATCTCGCCGCCACCCGCGGCGTTGATGAGAGAGCGGGAGAACGCGAAGGATGCGGGGTAGGGCTCGCCGGGTTCCCGCTGGGTGGGGTCGTCGGGTCCGACACGGTCGGGGGTTGGTCCTGCGGAGGCGATGATCTGGACGTCGCCGTCCCCGCTGACCTGTCGGATGAATGCGGCCCTGCGGAATCCCGTGCCGCGGGTGACGGCGTCGAGGGCTCGTTCGGCGAGTTCGGTTTCGGTGGTGGCGGCGTTGATCGCGGCGCAGCACTCGATCAGCAGGTCGAGTCGTTGCTGGGCGACCGAGCGGAGTTCACGGACGGGGACGCGCTGGACGCGGTGGCTCGTGGTGACGAGGTCGTTGGCGGTGGGCATCGACGTGCTCCGGTCGGTGTCGTCGATGACGCGGAGTGTCCATGGCCCGACGCGGACGAGGTCGCCGTCGCCGATCGGGACCGGGACCTCGGGTTCGAGGCGGATCCCGTTGAGGAAGGTGCCGTGCCTGCTGTCGAGGTCGGCCATGAGCCAGTGGCAGCCTCGTTTCTGGATACGGAAGTGCCGCCTGGAGATGGTTTTGTCGGGCAGTTGCCGGTCGACGACGGAAGACCTGCCGAGGACGACGGGCTTGTCCGCGCTGATGACGATCCGGTCAATGGGCGGCCCGGCAATGGCTTCGAGCCTGATCCTGTCGTCTGGATCGTTCGCCGATGGCGTGTTTCCGGACTGTAGGGATTGGGCGTTTGTCATCGGTGCATCGGATTATGATCTTTTGTTGCCCGGTCAGTGAACAGCATACCGCGGGGCGACGGCGCACCGCACATCTTTTCCACCGAATGACCGTAGACTAGGGAAACCACGGGAGAAGAGCGTGGACCGGGAACGTGAACATCTGGATGGTTTGCTCGATCGGGCCCGTGGTGGAGATCGTGATGCGTTGATCGAATTGATCGAGGCGTGTGCGGGTCGGGTGCGGGCCAGGATCGCCTCGAAGATCACGCCGCACCTCCGCAGTTCGATCGACGAGGACGACGTCATGCAGGTCACCTACCTCGAAGTGGTGACCCGGCTCGACACATTCGTCGGCGGTGGCTCGGCGGGGTTTTTCGCGTGGATGAGTCGGCTCGCGGAGAACAACCTCATCGACGCGGTCCGGATGCTGACGGCGGATAAGCGGCCGGATCCGAAGAAGCGAGTGGGTTCGGCGCCGATATCGGACGAGGACAGTTCGGCGTGCGCACTGATCGATCTGATCGGGGTGACGGTGACGACCCCGAGCGAGGGCGTGCGGGGTAATGAGATCCGCGAGATTCTGAATCGGGTGTTGATGCGGTTGCCGCCGGACTATGCGACGGTGATCCGTCTGTACGACCTGCAGGGGCATTCGATTTCGGAGGTCGCGGCGGAGTTGAATCGCAGCGAAGGGGCGGTGTACATGCTCAGGGCGCGGGCGCACGATCGGCTGCGGGAGCTGCTGCCGGGCGAGTCCAGATTTTTCTCGACCGGTGATGCGTCCGCGTGAGGACGGGGCGTCGGATGCGTTGAAGACCGGGCCGCGACGGGTCAGGTGAGGGCACGGCATTGGATACATCGGGATCCGGCTTTGACATGCGCGAGACTGTGGACGCCGGGGGTGGGCGTGGCGGTCGTGGTCCGCGTTCGGACCGGGCGATGGTGATGGACGCGCTCGAGCAGGCGGACCGGGCGGCGCAGGCCGGGTGGGACGATTCGGGGTCTCGGGT
>JALWOY010000035.1 GCA_027083355.1 Phycisphaerales bacterium
CCCCCAAGCCCCCGCGTGGTGACACGATCCAACTCCGCCGGGCCGTGATTCTGGATCAACCGGATGCCAACGCCGAGCGCCCGAATAGCCGGATGCCCACCCGAACCGCATCGGCACGCCGACGTCTCCCCCCGCTCCCCACTCTCGCGGAGAGTGAGGCGGGGACACCCGGATCTTGCTCCAGAAAGCACGAGAATCTATTGGAATCCGTATCACCCCGAACGTGCGCACAAAAAAAACACCCGGGCGCTCGGCCCGGGCGTTGCAAAGTCGATCAGATGCGGCGATCAGTTCACGAGCAGCCCGCGACGAACGAGGTGGTGAACGCCTGCACGTCGGACAGGTCGAGCACGCCGTCGCCGGTCAGGTCGGCGAGCAGGTCGCCGGACATGAACGCGGCGATGAACGCCTGCACGTCGGACAGATCGAGCACGCCGTCGCCGTTGAGGTCCGCCGGGCAGGCGACGTCCTCGCAGAACTGCCGCGAGATACGGAAGTCGTCAAGGCCCGCCTCGATGACGTTCTGCGTGCCCACGTCGTTGGCCGAGAAACGGAACCGCATGTTCGCTCCGGCCGGGATTTCGTCGCCGACGAAGATGGTGTCGCTCCGCCAGCTGGGCGAGACGGAAGTCACCGTCCGCAGGCGGGTCCAGGTCGAACCCCCGTTGGTCGAATAATCCACGCCCCACTCGTCGCCGTTGATCCCGCCGTTGGCGATGTCGGCGAACCAGTACTGATACGACACCTCGGCCCCGCCCGACAGATCGAACACGGGGCTGGTGAGATAGGTCGTGCCGTTGTCGACGTCCGAGTTGCAGTCGCCGCCGAAGCCGGTGTTGTTGCCGGTCAGCCAGCACTTGCCGGAACCGTCGGCGTCGGCGCCCGGGGCACCACGCGACGCGCAGTTCACCGGAACGCCGCGTTCCCACATGCCCGCGGTCGCGTCTCCCGAGACCGTCCAGCCCATGTCCGTCTCGAAGTTGTCGACGAGGATCGTCTCGATCTCGCCGATGTCGATCGAGAACGGCGAGCCGTCGGACGGGACGGACATCACGCCCGCCTGCACGCCCTCGGCCGTGATGAAGAACTCCATCAGTTGGCCGCAGTTGGCGCCCGGGACCGTCGCGGTGTAGTCACCCCCGCCCGCGTTGTTCATCGGGACGTCGTTGAAGGTGCCACCGTCGAGGCGGTAGTGCATCACCACCGACCCCGCGACCAGCGAATCCACGCCCTCGTCCACCGCGACCTCCACCGGCAGCGGTGTCGCCGGAGGCTGCAGATCGGGCACCGACGAAACAAGGCTCACCGACAGCAGTCCCGGGCCGAGCGCCGGCGTCGAGCAGATCGCGAAACCCTGCGGCCCCTGCGGGACACTCGTCCCCGCGACCTGGATATTCCACACACCCGCGGCGGGGTTCGACACCTGCACCTGCTCGATGTTGTTCAGGTGATCCTCCTGCGTCTGCACCGCGGGCGCCCCGGGGTCGGACGGGTCCACCGTCCACGGGTAATGCCGACCGCCCGACGGATCGAGCACAACCAGGTCGAGATCGTTGACCAGCGACGGGATCGTGTTTGGCGTGCCCGGCACGTCGTCCCACGCGATGGTGATCTTCAGCTCGGGCGTGCCCGAGGGCACGTTGATCGTGAACGTCTGCACGCCCCCGTTGTCGACCGACCCCTCCTCGAAACTCCCCTGCCGGACGAAGTCGATCGTGTTGATCGCGCGGATCGAGCCGTAGCCGTACGAGTTGTCCGGCCCGGTGTTGCCCAGGTCCACCGAAGTCTGGCAGAGCCAGGCCTTCATCATCTGGTTGGACGGATCGGGCTGCCCGGGGAAGTGCGCCCGGTAGTCTTCGAGGATGAGCGCCCCGACCCCGCACGCCGTCGGCGACGCCATCGACGTGCCGCACAGCGTGCTGTAGGCGTTGTCGCTCGCCGAGTCGGTGCTCGTCACGCCGAAATCGCCCGAGGACTGGCACCCCGGGGCGGCGACCACGGGCCGCATCCGCCCGTCGTCGGCGGGGCCCCAGCTCGAGAACGTAGTCATCGAATCGTTGTTGGAGTTGAGCGCGCCCACGGTGATCGCGTTCTTGTTGTTGCCCGGGGGCGGGCTGGTGTTGTAGGCGTTGCCGCACCCGCTGCCGCGCTCGTTGCCCGCGGCCCAGAAGATGCGGATCGGCCCGCCCGCCGACCCGGTCACCACCGCGTCGATCGTCGCGGCGGTCAGCCCGTAATCACCCTCCCAGGCGCACGGGAACCCGTTGGGCGCGACGTTGGACCCGATGGAGTTGTTCGATACGTCGGCGCCCAGACCGATCGCCATCGTGTAGTCCGCCTCGAGGTCGCCCGGGTTCGTGTAGAGGAACGTCCCCGAGCCGTCGAACTCGAACCCCGCCGCGAGCAGCGTCACGCCCGGGGCCATCCCGCGGTTGTTGATGTTCACCGACCCGTCGCCGCCGACTGTGCCCGCGACGTGCGTCGAGTGGAAGTTCGTCCCCGAACCGTCGAGCACGGTCACCCGGCCCGAGAAATCGTTGTGGGTCGCCCGGGCCGTCCCCGCGTCATAGATGAACGCCGTCACGCCCGAACCGTCGAGGTTGTACGGGGCCGATTGCGCCTGGTTGGCCTGCACCCGCGCCCGGTTGTCCGCGTTGAACCCCTCGAACCGGGGCAGCGGTGACTCGATCCACTGCACCGCGTCCTCGTCGGCCAACGCCTCGATGTTCAGGTACGGCAGCTCGATCACAAGCGTGTTGACCGACTCGACATAATCCCGGATCACCCCCCCCGCGTCGATCACGATCTGCTTCGCCGCGTCCGAGTGGATATCCACGTCCTGCTGCAACTGGAGATAGACACCCACGATCGGGTTGTCGCTGCCCGCCTCCGCCGGGCCCGCGAGCGCCCACGACGGCGCCCGCTCGGCGGTCAGCCGGGGGTCGAGCCGGTGCGCACGACCGATCTCACCCACGAAATCGAACGACGCCGCCCGCAACGCCCGGCTGACGTTGGCGCCGGAGTCGATCGCGGCGAAGTACGACGAGCCCCCGAGCGGGGCGAGCAGCCGCACACCGGCCCGGGCCAGATCCGCCTTCTGCGCGTCAGACGGAACCCCAGCCAGCCGCACGATCGCGTGCTTGCCCGTCAATCGGCCGAGCATCTCGGCGGGCGCAAGATTCGCGCGGGCCGATTCGAACTGCGCCACACCCTCGGCGTTCCGCCACCGGATATCTCCGGCCAAAGTCGACCCGGCAAGCATCGCCAGGATCGCCGCCGATCCGAAACACAACCTTTTCACATGTAACCCTCTCGTCAAAGGACCAGAAACCCACGAGGCATCCCACCTTAGCCCAAACCGGGTGATTCCACAAGCAGACCAAAAGACATATTGGAATTTGTTATGATTTTGATCTCATTTCAAATGGATTTTTCTCCAGCGCAAGCAAAAAAGGCAACGCCGCCGGACGAGCCGACGGCGCTGCCGGGCTGTGGAGACGCAGACTCTGGATGTCTATGGGCAGCCCGCCACGAACTGGGTGCTGAAGGACTGCACATCGGCCACGTCGAGCACCCCGTCGCCGTTGATGTCGGCCGCGGAATCGCCCGAGATGAACGCCGAGACAAAGGCGGCGATATCGCTGAGATCCAGCACGCCGTCAAGGGTGAGGTCCGCCGGGCAGGACGCCCCCGGCATCACCATGAACGCGCGCCGCCCCGCCGGGTTGTGGTTGCCCTGCCCGACGATCACGCCGCTGTCGTTGATCGCCCACGCGGCCTGCATATCCCACCCGTCGAGGTCGGCGACGAGGTCGTTCAGGTCGTGCATCACGCCGTTCTCCCACAGGAACGCACGCGCGTGCGACGCGCCGACGACCTGCCCCGCGTTGTTGACCCCGTAGGCCGCGCTCGAGTCACCCCCGAGGAAGCCCAGGTCGGTCCGCGAGGTTACGACCCCGTTCTCGACGTGGAACAGGAACGCGTGCGGCGAGCCCGAGGCGGTGTCCGACACCCCGACGACATCGCCGAGGTCGTTCATCGCCAGCGCCTGCGCCGACGCCCCGCCCAGCGTGCCCAGATCGATCACCGAACCGTTGTCCCACATGACGGCCCGCGGGCGCAACGCCCCGGCCGGGATCGCGCTGCCGACAACTCTCCCCGTGCTGTCGATATCCTGCGCGATCGACCATGTCGATCCCTGGAACGGCGGCAAATCAACGATCGTGGACCCGTTCCACATCGCCGCCCGCTCGACGAAATAACCCGTGCTCTCGAGCACCGGGCGGACCCCGACGACCCGGCCCTGCTCGTCCATCGAACGCGGCACGAACTCGCCCAGATCCGTCAGACCGCCACCGCTGTCGACCAGCACCGTGTGCGGGCTCAGCGAACCCAGCGAAAACAGCAGAGACGCGATCAGGCCCGAGTCGTTCACCGCCTCCGCCTGGCTCTGCGTGAACCCGCTCAGCCCGGGCAGCGGCACCGGGCCCGGCCCGTCAAAACGCACCGACATGTGCTCCCGGATCGTGTCGTAACTCATCCCCACCGCGAGCCCGGCATTGTTCAACGCGTGCGCCTCGGCCTCGATCCCGATCGTCCCGAGATCCGTCACGGTGTAGCCCGTCCCGGCGAGCGCGGTGCCGCTCAAGGCGACGACCGCGGTCAATGTGATCAGTTGCGCTTTCATCATCAACCTCCTTCTCAATCGTCGCGGCTGTGGAAGAAATTCTCACCGGGTTGGTGCGTGTGGCACACCGTGCAGGTGTCGATCGTCCCCGGATGCCCCTGCACACGCATCGGCTGGATGTTGTCCGCCTCGGTCACCGCCGGCGTGATACCGTGCGGCCCGCCGTGGCAGATCACACACGCCGCGCCGCCGTGCCCCTTGGCATCCCGGTACAGCACACCCGCGGGCTCGAAATCGAACCCCGGCCTGCTGTGGCAGTTCGCGCACCGGGGCTCATCGACCCACGGCGTGCGCGCCGGGTTGCCCACGTCGGCCATCAGCCCGTGGCAGTCCTCGCAGTTCATGCCCATCGTGAGGTGCACGTCACGCTGGCACTGCGCCCGCTGGCCCGGGTGGCACGCGTAACAGTCCGTCACGAGTTCCACGGGCAGATCGTTCAGCCGATCCGCGTGGGCGCTGTGCATCGCCGACGAGAACGACGGCAGATTCGGGTCGCCCGGGGCACCCAACGCCGGGTCCGCGTGGCACGACGAGCACGCCACCGGCTGGTTGTTGATGAGATCCGTCCCGTGCAGCCGGTCGTGGTCGCTCAGAATATCCAGATCCGTGTTGATCCCCGGCGAAGGGTCGCCGTGGCACAGGTCGCACCGCAATTCCCACGAAACAGGGATCACCGTCTGCGTGCTCGCCAGCACCGTGTTCCCGTCCTTGAACTCGACCGTCGCCAACTGATACGGGTTGTTCCGCCCCGCGTCGTCCAGCGGTGTCAGCGGGATCCCCGTCAGCTCGAACGTCCGGCCGTTGCCCGGCGTCATCTCGCCCGAAAGCCCGTTGCCCGTCAGCCCGACGTTCGGCGGTGTATTCACCCCCAGCAGATCCGTCTGATACCGCCACCAGTTGGTCTTGTCCGCCGAACGGGTGTTGCTCGGGATATGGAACGTCAGCGACTGCCCCGCGCCGAGTGAACCGAGAATGTGCGGCTCCCCCCCACGCCGGATGACCCACGCGTGCGCCGTGTTGAACGGCGGCAGGACCATGAAATGCTCGTAATCACGCTGCATGCAGTGCATGCCCAGATCGTTCTGTGCAAAGACGACGTAGCTCCCGGAACCGCCGCCGCCACCACCGCCGCCGCCGCCGCCATCTCCGCCATCGTCGCCCCCATCGTCGTCCAGCCCCAACATGAACGGGGCCGCAGCCGCGATCAAGGCCGCAGAAGCCAGCGCGGCCGACCGACCGCCCAATCTCCGAACTCGAATCGCACGGGTCTTCATGTACGATCTCCTCACTCTGCTCGGAACCGCAGTTCCGATGGACCACGCTCATGCCCCCCCGGCCCGGATGAACGACGCTCGACGCAAACCATCGACAACCGATGGATGAGCCACAAGGACTGATAAGCAAAGCCGATGCCACCCCCCCCCACCATTTTCGACGGATGACGCAATCCGTCGGCATGCCGCAAAAACTCAGTCGTGAACTCAACGCCGACGGAACACACCCGCGCCGGTCCGGCCTGTTCTGGCCTCCGTGGCCAGGCCGAGCCACCACCGGGCCATCCGTACGGAGCCGGGGAACCGCGCCCGCGGGCACCTACCATCACCCGCCATGCAGCCGAGACGAAAGACACGGCAGATCGCGGTCGGGGATGAACGCACCGGGGTTGTGCGCATCGGGGGCGACGCCCCGGTGTCGGTCCAGACCATGACCTCGGGCTTCACCCACGACATCGACGCCTGCGTCGCCGAGATCAACCGCCTCGCCGCCGCCGGCGCCGACATCGTGCGCGTCGCCGTCCCCGAGAAAAAGGACACCGCGGCCCTGCCCGAGATCCTCGCCCAGACCTCGGTGCCCATCGTCGCCGACGTGCATTTCCACTACCGCCGGGCGCTCGAAGCGGTCGAGGCGGGCGTGCACAAGATCCGCCTCAACCCCGGCAACATCGCCGACCGGGCACAGGTGATCGAAGTGATCCGGGCCTGCAAGGCCGCGAACTCGGGCCGGGGCATCCCCATCCGCGTCGGGGTCAATGAAGGCTCGATCATCGAGCGCAAGGACAAGCAAAAACGGGCGGCCGAGCTGGGGGCGTTCTTCGGCGACCACAAGCACGGCGCCCTGCTGGCGATCATGATCGCCAAGCTCGAAGAATACCTCGACATCTTCTATGAACAGGACTTCACCGACATCTGCATCAGCGCCAAGAGCATGGACGCCACCATCGCCATCGACGCCTACACCGAGATCAGCCAACGCTTCGACCACCCCCTGCACCTCGGCGTCACCCACGCCGGCCCCGTCGAAACCGGACGCATCAGGTCCGTTGCCGCCCTGGGTGCGCTGCTCGCGGGCGGCGTGGGCGACACGATCCGCATCTCCTACGCCAGCGACCCCGTGCACGAGGTCGAAGACGGGCTCGAGCTGCTCTGGTCGCTCGGCCTGCGCGACCGCAAGGGGGCGGAACTGATCGCGTGCCCGACATGCGGGCGGATCCAGGTCGACCTGCTGACACTGACGCAGCGCGTGCGCACCACACTGGCCGAACACATCGACGTGCCGATGAAGGTCGCCGTGATGGGCTGCGTGGTCAACGGCCCGGGCGAGGCCGAGGGCGCCGATGTCGCCGTCTTCGCGGGCGACCGCAAGGGCATCATCTATGTGCAGGGCGAACGGGTGGCGACGGTCCCCGAAGCCGAGATCCTCGACCGGCTGCTGGCCGAGTGCCGGGCGTTTCAGGACCGGGTGCACGCGGGTGACGCCCGGCTCGGCGAAAAGAACGTCAACATCGTGCCACCCGATCCCGAGGGCGAACTCGGCAGCGGCTGGGCCAAGATCGCCGCGGCGAGGCTCACCGTCGAGGGCGAGTGAACCCGGGCGTTTGGTGATTCATGTCAACAGAATCCCCCGCTCCCGCCCGGGTTTTCTTATCACCTTGTGCTTCGACAAAGAGCCCGGAGCGTCAGCGACGGGCCCGATCTCAGGATGCTTTCGGATTCACAAAGAACCCTCGCTTCCGCTCGGGCCTCCTTTGCGCCGAGCAATGAGCGACACATGCAACACAAAGAGGCCCGAGCGGAAGCGAGGGCTCCGGGCGTGCAATCGCCATCACCACCAAAACGACGCGCCGGGTATTCCCGTTCGCACGGATACCGCCCGGACACCGGAACGGGGCTGAGATCACTCGATAAACACCGCGATCTCGTCGAGCGGTTTGCGCTCGATCGCGGGCACCACGCAATCCTCCGTCGCATAGCCGACGGGGATCAGCAGGTACGGCTTCTCGTGCTCGGGCCGATGCAACACTTCCGAAAGGAACTTCATCGGGCTGGGCGTGTGTGTCAGCGTCGCCAGACCGGCATGATGGGCCGCCGCCAGCAGCATCCCCGTGGCGATGCCGACGCTCTCGTTGACGTAATAGACCTGCCCGCCGTCGTCGGTCTTCTTCAGCGCGAACACCACGATCAACCAGGGTGCGATCTCCAGAAATCGCTTGTCCGGGTTGGTCGCGAACGGCTTGAGGTCGTCGAGCCACCGCTCGCTCGCACGCCGGGTGTAGAACTCGCGTTCCTCTTCCTCGGCCGCCAGGCGGATCTTCCGCTTGATCTCGGCGTTGGACACCGCCACGAAACGCCAGGGCTGTTTGTTCGCCCCGCTCGGGGCGGAACCCGCGGCCCGGATGATCAGCTCGATCGTCTCGCGGGGCACCGGCCGATCGGAGAACATCCGCACCGTCCGCCGGGTGCGCACAACCTCATAGAACGCCCGCGCCGCTTCGACCGACGGCATCCCGGGGTCGTGCGGCGCGTACGGCACATGCGGGGCGTCATCGGGCGGCGGCGGATAGTGCGGCGCGGATTCTTCAGGCATGGTCGGGTTCCGGGTGGGGGTTGCAGAAACGGGTCCGAACCGGCCGATGATATCCGTCGTGCGCACACGATCGGGACACCCGCCGCGTCTCGCCCTGGTCTCGTTGCTCTGTGCGGCCTGCGCGATCGGACCAACGGCGGCACAACCCGCGGCAACGACCCCGCCCGAAACCGGGCGGCCGATGTCGGCCGAGCGGGTGACGAAGCGATTCGATTTCGAGGAACGTCTCTCCAACCCCGACACGCTGCCCCGGCACTGGATCCGTGCCCAGCACGACCCGCCCCGGCGGATCAGGCCCGGCTTCCCGATATGGAACAAGGCCGTCCTGGATTACACCGTCAGCGCCGCCGGGGAGGGCTCCGTTCGGCTCTCGACCCGCGGCGGATCGGCGAGCCTCCTGCTCGATCCCGGTGTGGTGCCGGTTTTCCCGGACGCCGATTATGTCGTGACCGCACAGGTGCGCACGGCCGGGGTTGATCACGCCCGCGCGAGGCTCGTCGTGCGGCTTCTCGACGCCGACGGCAAGGTGCTCCCGCGGTCGGAAACATCGTCGGACCCGATCGAGACGGGCGGGCGCTGGACACAGGTGCTCGTGCATGTGCCGGGGAACGAGCCGACGGCGGCGTCGCTCCAGATCGAGTTGCTCCTGGAACAACCCGGGCCGGTTGGCGATCTCCCCTTCGAGGAACTCGAAATCGTGCCGGAGGATTTCACGGGTTCGGCGTGGTTCGATGAGATCATGGTCGTGCAGGTGCCCCGGGTCGAGCTATGGTCGGCCTCGCCGGGGAATCTGGTCCCACCCGACGAAAAACCCACGGTGTCGCTGTTCCTGCGTGACCTTGTGGGCAAGCCGCTGGATGTGCGATTCGAGGCGCTCGACCTCGACCACCGGGTGGTGGATTCCGACGTGATCAAATTCAGCGGGGGGCGGCTCGATCAAACATGGTCCCCCTCGCTGGACCGGTTCGGGTGGTATCGGGTCCGCGTCAACGTTCTGCAGGAAGGCTCCCCGGTCGGGGGCGCCTTCACCGACGTGGTTTGGCTCTCGCCCGCCGCGGACCCGACGGGCAAGAGGCCGAAAAACGCGTTCTCGCTGTCGATCGGGGATGTGCCGACCGAGGGCCTCCCGGAACTGGGCGAGCTGACCCTGCGGACCGGGGCCGGACGGGTGCTGACCGATATGTGGTATCCGGGCGAGCCGATTGACAGCGACCGTTCGGCGGCACTCGTCGAGCTTTCAAACAGGCTGACACCCTTGAGCCGGGAGCTGGGAATCGTCATCCCCGGGCTGCCGCCCGAGGTCTCGGACATCCGCGGGGCACGCGGGGCGCTCGAGGCATTCGCGGACCCGGCGAGCGACGGGGCGGTCTGGCTCGACCCGCTGCTCGTCGATCTGGGCAGCCGGATCCGCTGGTGGCGGATCGGCGCACTCGACGAGGCACTGGACGGCTCGTTGCTCCCCGATCTGGGGGCGACGGTTTCGAGGCTCCGATCGCTGGTGCCGGGTGCGGTGCTCGAGCTGCCGTGGTCGCCGTTCGATCAGCTCCGGCCCGAGATGGTCGCCCCCGGCATCGCGGTCTCGGAAGACCTCGGCCCGGGGATCGGGGGCGATGCGATCGGCACGGTGCTCTCCGGGTTCGTCTCGCTCGCGTCGCGGGGCGGACAATCCGGCTGGGATATCCCGAGGCATACCTCGGTGTTCAGATCCGAGGATCAGGACCGCGTCGGCATCGGCCCGAGCCTCGACCAGATGCTCCGCTCTGCGATCTACGCATGGGCGACGCGAGGCGAGCAGCCGCGCGGCTACGCGATGCGGCTCGACGACGGGTGGCGATGGCAGGGAGGCCGGCGGGCGCAGCTGATGCCCAACCCCTCGGCGGCCGGGTGGCTGACGCTGGCCGGCATGCTCGACGGACGCCGCGCCGAGCCTCTCGAGCGGGTGTGCCCCGGCGTCGAGGGGATGCTCCTGGTGCCCGAGAGCGAGAGAAAGGGCGTCGAGCCGATCGCGGTGTTCTGGCCCGCCGATGGACGCACCCCGCCCGCGACGATCGACATCCTGCTGGGCGAAGGCCCGGTGCGGGTGATGGACCGGTTCGGCAACGAGGCCGCGGTCGAGCCGGGGACGATCGACCCGACCCGGGTGATGACACACTCGTTGGCGTGGGATCGTGGGCTGGTGTATGTCGAGGGTGTGGACGCGTATCTCCTGCGGTTTGAGGGTTCGGTCCACGCGGAGCCGGGGCTGATCGAGACCCGTGTCGAGCCCGGCACGGTCGATATCGTGATGCACAACCCTTGGCCCTCGGCGATCCGGGGGCGGTATTTCCTCGTCGAGCCGGGTGGGTTGAGCACGGGCGATGTGAAAGCGCGTGACCGGGGCTGGAAGATCAAGCCTCGGCAGGGCCCCTTCGCGATCGACCCGGGCGAGGACATCCGGATACCGATCGAGATCGAAGCATCGGCCGCGGTGGAATCCGGAGAGCGCCCGTTGATGGTGGATATCGACCTGACATCCCCGACGTATATGGGCCTGCTGCGGGTCCGCCGGCGGATCGAGACGGGGTTGCGGGATCTGACGATGCACGTCTCGTCGCGGATCTCGCCCGAGAACGGCGACCTGGTCGTGTACGCGGAGATCACGAACACGAGCGACGAGACGCAGGTGGTGCACGCCTACGCGAGCGCACCGGGCTTCCCGCGGCAACGGAGCGCCCCGACCCCGCTGACGCCGGGGCAGGAGGTTGTCAAGGCGTTCGTGTTCGAAGCCGGCCGGGATACGTTGCGCGGACAGGATGTGGGCGTCGGGGTGTTTGTGCGTGAGCGCGGGTCGAGGCTCCGGCGGATGATCCACATCGATTGACGCGGGACACGGAGTGATCCAGGCTGTGTTTCCCTTCGTCGGTCGATCGGGAAGATGATCCGCGGTGCCGTGAGGCCGCGGGCTCGCGCCGCCCCCGAGAACAACCCGCGTGCATCTCCCGATGCCCGCAAATCAAACACGCCGCCACAACGCCGCGAAACCCGAACGCCGAAAGCACGTCGAGCCAGAAAAAGACCCGGGCTCGCGCCCGGGTCAGGTCAACTCACACAAATGTTCGGGGCATCCGTATGACGGGCAACCGCGAGATCAGGGGCAACCGGCCATGAAGTTGGAAATGAACGCCTGGACGTCGGCGAGATCGAGGACGCCGAAGGGTTCGGCGATGTCGGCCGCCGGATTGCTGTTGATGAATGCGTTGATGAATGCATGGACATCGTCGAGGTCGAGGACACCGAGCGGTTCGGCGATATCCGCGGGGTTGCAGCCGAGAGATTGTGTGGTGACGGAGATGTTGTCGATGGCGATATCGTGGTCGGTGAAGCCGAAGAAGAAACCGGGTTCGAGTGTCGTGTAGACGACCTGATCGACGCCCGCGAGGATGTCCGCGAAGGTGACGCCGGGGGGGAGGATGGGTTCGAACGTGACGGGGTCTTCGGCGCCGAAGCCGCGCCAACCGTCGGGGAGGGTTTCGGAATCGGGGTTGTCGATGGTGACGGAGAATGTCGTCCAGTCGGCGTTCTGATCGGCGGAGATAATCCCGAACTCGAACCAGACGCTGGCCCACGGGAACCCGTTCTGTGCGGAGTCGAAGTCGCGGAGCTCGATGAGCCACGGCCTGGGGGCGGGTGTCCCGAAGAACGAGATGTCGTTGACCTTGATATCCATGGAGAATGTGACGGGGCCGAGGCCGGCGTAACTGCGGACCCACGCGGGGTTCGTGGAGTTGCGGAACGTGACACCGAAATCGTTGAAGACGGTCCGCATGCTGGGCAGCGGGTTGCCGTCTTTGTGGTCGATCTCGGTGAAGCCGCCGATACCGGTCGGCCCGGACCAACCGCCGTCGCCGTTGCTGAAATCGACAACGGTGGTATCGCCGGCGGTGGCGATGGCGACAATGGGGGCGAGCGAAAGCGCAACGACAGCCTTGGTGTGTTTGATCATTGTTTCCTCCGGTTTTCAGGTTACTCGCTCAGGAGCTCCGATACAACGCGGTCGGCGCCGTAAATATTCCGGAGTGCTTCGATAATTGCGCGTGCATCGACGGCGATGGCCCGGCCGCGGTTTTTGATGTAACGGACGTTGTTGCCCAGTTTATAGAGATTGCTGTCGAAGTTGAGCCCGACGACTTTGCCTTCGCGGTCGACGACGGGGCTGCCGGAGTTCCCGCCGATGGTGTCGGCGTTGTAGACGAAGTCGAGGGGGGTGTCCTTGTCGACGTCGTTTTCGTGTTCGGCCCAGTGCCTGGGGAGGTCGAACGGTTTTTCACTGTTCCAGAGGGCGCTGCGGCGGTACATGCCGCCGATGGTGGTGAACGCCGGCACTTCGTTTCCGTTCGGCTCGGTGTAGCCCGCGATGGTGCCGAAGCCCATGCGGAGCGTGAACGTGGCGTCGGGATAGACGTTCTCACCGTCGACGGCAAACCACGCGGCGGCGATGGTGTTGTATGCGTCGTGCTGGACGCTCTCGACCTCGTCTTCGTAGACCGCGCGGAGGCGTCGCATCTCGGGGTCGAGTGCCCTGGCTAGCTCGATCATCGAGTCCCGGTGTTCGAGGAGCCCCTCGCGGTCGAGGGCCGCGTAGCGCCTGCGCATTTTGGCGTCGAAGAGGGCGCTGGCGCGGACGGCCTCTTCGGCCCGCTCGCGCGGTGACTGATTCCTGAGCACGCTGCGGACGATGATGTCGTCGCGGCCGAGCACCTCCGCCATCCGGCTGAGTGCGGAGGCGACGAGTTCGGCCTCGAAATCGGGGTAGATGGGCGTGTCGGCGAACAGTGTCTGGCGTACGGCGTCGAGGTTGGAATCTCGGTATTCGCGGAGGCGTTCGCCGCTGGGCTTGGGGAGTTCGTCGCCGAGGCGCAGGAGTGTGAGCGCGTGCTCGAAGAGCTTGCCGCGGACTTTGAATACCTGCTGTCTCGTGTAGATCTTTCGGTAGGTTTCGAGGCTGTCTCGGATATCAGCGAACGCGTTCTCGACGTCGGCCCAGCCGGCGGGGTTGATCCTTGTGTATTGCCCGGTCATCCTGCCCTGTGCGCGCGACTTGATGGCGATGGTCCTGGGGTTCATGAGGGATTCGAGCTGACCCGTCCACGCCTTGCGCGCGTTGGAGACGCCGAAGAGGAGGTCGCGTGCGATGCGTTCGTTTTCGGGGGATCGCCCGGAGAACGCCTCGAGCTTGGCCTGGAGCCGCCACGCCCAGCGGAGGCGTTGCGGCAGATGAACATCCCGGAGGAAGCGGAGGTGGTCGACGGTGTAGAGCCTTTGCGTTCTGCCCGGGTGGCCGAAGACGAAGGTGAGATCGCCCTCGCTCGCACCTTCGGTTGACCATTGAAGGTAGTGCTCGGGCTTGAGGGGCTTGCCGTCCTTGTAGATCCTGAAGAGGCTGACGTCGAGGCAGTACCGCGGGAACTCGAAGTTGTCGTTGTCGCCCCCGAAGAAGCCGGCCTGTTCTTCGGGCGCGAAGACGAGCCGGACGTCGGTGTAGCGTTTGTATCGGTAGAGGTGGTAGGCGCCGCCGTGGTAGAGGGTGACGACTTCGCTGTGGAGCCCCGTTTGTTCCTGCGATTCGGACTCGATGGCCGCCATTTCGGCGCGTCGGGCCGCCTCGGCCCGGGCCGGTTCTTTGCCCTGTGCGGCGGCTTTGACGCGTTGGGTGACGTCTTCGATCTGCCAGAGGAGGTCGAGCTTGAGGTCGGGAACGGGGATCTCGTCGGCGGGCGTCGGGGCGTAGAAGCCTTCTTTGAGGAGGTCGCGGTCCGGCGTGCTGAGGTTGTAGAGGACATCGGCGGCGATGTGGTGGTTTGTCATGACGAGGCCCGCGGCGGAGACGATGGACCCGGAACCCCCGTTGGAGAAGCGGACCGCGGACTTCTGCATGTGCTCGAGCCACTCGTCGGAAGGGTCGAAGCCGTATTTTTCGATGAGGATTTCTCGGGGGGGGTGGTTGAGCAGCCACATGCCCTCGTCGGCATCGACGGTGCGGACGGGGACGGAGACGGCCGCGAGGATGGCGAGGGCTGCGAGCGTGATGACGGGGGGGAGCCGGTGATTCATCGGTATCTCCTGTGCTCGTGGCGTGGTTCGGCTGTCGGGGATGAGTTTAGACGCCGTGCGAGAATCCGGTCGCGGGGTTGACCGGGCGGCCGGGCACGGTGCACGCGCAGGACAAGCGCAACGGTCCGGCGGACGACCGTCGGCGGTGCTTTGTTTGTCGGGTACGGGCCCGCCGGGCGTCGTTTATTCGGCGCGTTTGACGGACTGGATGACGACGGGCTCGTCCGGGACATCGCTGTGGCCCGCGCGGTCGGTGGTTTTCACGCCCTTGATGGCGTCGATGACGTCCATGCCTTCGACGACTCGACCGAAGACGGCGTAGCCGGCGCCGTCGCGTGGCTGGTCGAGGAAGTCATTGTCGGCGACGTTGATGAAAAACTGGTTCGAGGCGGAATCGGGCTGGTTGCCGAGGCGCGCCATGGCGATGGTGCCGCGCGTGTTGGAGAGGCCGTTCTTCCATTCGTTTTTGATGGGCTCCCGCCCTTTTCGCTGTTTCATGTCCGGTTCGAAGGCGCCGCCCTGGATCATGAACCCGTCGATGACGCGGTGGAAGATGGTGCCGTCGTAGTCGCCGTTGTCGACGTACGAGAGGAAGTTGGCCGTGGAGATGGGGGCTTTGTCTTCGTCGAGTTCGATGACGATGTCGCCCTTGCTGGTGGTCATGGTGACGCGCATGCGATGGACTCCTTTTTGCAGAACCGGACTGTAGGTGGGCTCTCGCCCAAAGATCGCGAGCCGGATACCCGGGCAGCCGGGGAAGTGATCGCAAGAAGCACGACCGGGCGGAGCAGGACCGTGACACCGGGAGGGCGTGTTTGATTCGGGAGGGACAAGCCCCCCCGCTTCCGCTCGAACCTCTTCTGTTGCAGGACCTCCGTTGTTCAACGGCATCCGGTTGTCACAAAACACCCAATTAAGCAGGCCCGAGCGGAAGCAAGGGCTTTCATCGTTTTTCCCGTGTCACACACGAAGAGCGCGGAAGCGGTCGATCACGCTCGTGTTCACCGCGGGATGCGCGTGGTAGACTGGGCCGTGATGGACCAGCAGGAACCGTGGGGCGTCGAGGGAGCCGAGCCGGACATGTCGCTCGCGGATGCCGTCACGATCGGCGACATCCGGGCCGCGGCGGATCGGGTCGCGGGTATCGCCGACCGGACGCCGGTGCTGTCGTTTCCCCGGCTCGACGAGATCGCGGGCGCGCGGGTCGTGCTCAAGTGCGAGAACCTCCAGCCGATCGGGGCGTTCAAGATCCGCGGGGCGACCAACGCGCTCGCCCGGCTCGACGGGCCGACCCGGGCGCGGGGGGTGATCACCTATTCATCGGGCAACCACGCCCAGGCGGTCGCGCTGGCCTCGGGTCGGCTCGGGGTGCCCGCGGTGATCGTTATGCCGAAAGACGCGCCGCGGGTGAAGATGGACGCGACCCGGCGGCTGCTCGAACAGGCGCCGCGGGGGAGCGAGATCGTCGAGTACGACCCGGCGGAGGAATCGCGCGAGGTGCTGGGTCGGCGGATCGCGGGCGAACGCGGGCTGCGGCTGATCCCGCCGTACGACCACCCGGACGTGATCGCGGGCCAGGGGACGGCGGCGCTCGAGCTGCTGGAAGACGCGGGCCCGCTCGACGCGTTGTATGTGCCGTGCGGCGGGGGTGGGTTGCTCTCGGGCAGCGCCGTGGCGGCGAAGGCGTTGTGCCCGGGTTGCCGGGTGGTGGGGGTCGAGCCGACGGTGGCCGACGACGCGGCGCGGAGTTTCGCTTCGGGTCGGCTGTGCACGGTCCGCAACCCGCCGACGATCGCCGACGGGGCGCGAACACCGTTCCTGGGGCGGTACACGTTCCCGATCGTGCGCGCGCACGTGGACGAGATGATCACGGCGAGCGAGGCGGAGATCGCACGGGCCGCGCTGCTGTGCCTCGAATCGCTCCGGCTGCTGGTCGAGCCGAGCGGGGCGCTGGGGTTGGCCGGGGCGATCAAGCACGCCCGGTTGCTCGGGGCGGAGCGTGTGGGCGTGGTGCTCAGCGGGGGGAACATGGACACGAGGATCGTGCCCGAACTGCGCCGGCTCGCGGGCGGGGGGGAATAAGCGCTCGGGCCGGGCTGTTCGCGTCGTGCACGCGCTCGCCGGGGGCGGGGCGTCAACCGGAGGTCAACGTATGAAAAAGCTCTTGATGGTTCTTCTCGGGATCGTTTTCTCGGCGTCCGCGTTGGCGGGCCCGATCGAGTGGGGCGAGCCGGTGCAGGCGAAGGATGCGGCGGTGCCGACATCGGCCGAGGCGGCGGCGGCCCACGCGCTCAAGGCGGGCGACCGCGTGCCGGAAGTGGTGTTCGAGAACGCCGACGGTGAGAAGGTGCCGCTGGCGTCGATCCTGAAGAAGGGCACGACCGTGCTGATCTTCTACCGCGGCGGGTGGTGCCCGTACTGCATGGGGCAGCTGAAGAAGTTCCAGCAGCAGCACGAGGCGATCGAGGAAGCCGGCGGGCACATCGTCGCCGTCTGCACCGAGAAGAACGCGAGGCTGCGCGAGACGGCGGAGAAGATGAAGCTCTCGTTCCCGGTCTACACCGATCCGGGCGTGGCGGCGTCGCGCGCGTTCGGGGTGGCGTGGGCGAACGCACGGTACGCCAAGGCGCTGGCGAATTACCAGAACAACACCAGGGGCGAGATCCCGCTGGGTGTGACGTACATCATCGACCAAGAGGGGAAGATCCGCTGGGCGTTCCTCGAAGACAACTACAAGAAACGCGCCACGCCCGAACAGGTGATCAAGGCCCTGGGCGACATCGACGGTTGAAGTGACCGGCGGAGCGGGATGAACCAGCCCAATCGGATCACCGTGCGTTCGTGGGCACGCACGGACTCGTCAGGCTCATCCCGAGCAAGGCGACGCACTTCTGATCCGGCAACTGAATGGGGGCTCCCGACGAGCCGCAGGCGCAAGCCCGCGGAGTTTTGTGGGTGTCTCACTCCAAGGGCTTGCGCCCCTGGCTCGTAAGCAAGCGCACAAAGCCACGCGTCAGGCTCATCCCGCGCAAGGCGACGCACTTCTGATCCGGCAACTGAATGGGGGCTCCCGACGAGCCGCGGGCGCGAGCCCGCGGAGTTTTGTCGGTGTCTCGCTCCAAGGGCTTGCGCCCTTGGCTCGTAAGCAAGCGCACAAAGCCGAACGTCTGCCCGTTCCTTCGCGACCGCCGCGTTGAAATTCTCGCCGTCTCAGTCGTTCGACACCAGCCGGTCCGATTGCTCGACGAATGAATCGCCCTCCCACGCCGCGTCCTTGGTGACCATGCCGGCCCGGGCGGCCTTCTCCGCCGCCTTGACCTCGGCCTGTCGCCGGACCAGTTCCGCGTGGGTGGTGAAGTATTTGAGTGCATGGCCCCGGAAATCTTCGAGGGTCTCGAAGCCGTGTTTTTCCATGAACGCGAGCAGCCCCCTGGAGAGTTCGCCGGCGAGTTTGTACCCGTGGATCATCACGCCCGTGCAGACCTGCACGGTGTGTGCGCCCATGAGGATGAACTGGGCCGCGTCCTCCCCGGTCTCGACGCCGCCGATGGCCGACAGGCTTCGGTCGGGGAACTCACCCTTGATCGCGGGTTCGTCGCCCTCCGGGATGGGCGCCCCGCACCCGCCGCCGAACATCATGGTGGCGAGTTCCATGACCATCCGCAGGGCGATCGGGCGGACGGCCTTGCATGAGTAACCGCCGGGCACGGTGTAGCCCTCGACCGTCGGCTCGGGGCGGAGGGTGTCCAGATCGACGCCCATCACCGACAAAATCGTGTTGATGGCCGACAGCCCGTGGCACCCGGCCCGCAGCGCCGCCCGGCCCGGGTCCTCGATGTGGGTGATGTTGGGCGTCATCTTGGCCCACACGGGGATCTTGCTCGCGGCGCAGACCCACCCGCTGACTTCTTCGAGCAGTTCCGGGTCCTGCCCCATCGCGGCGCCCATGCGCCGCTCGGGCAGGCCGTGGGGGCAGGAGAAGTTGAGTTCGAACGCGTCGACGCCGGTGTCCTGCGTGCGTTCGACGATCTCGACCCACGCGTCCTTGTTGTATTCCTCCATGATCGAGGCGATGAGGACGCGGTCGGGGTATTTGTCCTTGATCTGCTTGAACTCGTCGAGCCAGGTCTCGAAGGGGCGGTCGCTGATGAGTTCGATGTTCTCCCATCCGATGACTTCGCGGGATTGCTGCGCGCGCATGCGGGCGTAGCGCGGGGCGACGTTGACGACCTTGGACGCGTCGAGGCTGATGGTCTTGGAGATGACCGCGCCCCAGCCCTCGTCGAAGGCCTTGCCGATGACCTTCGCGTTGGTGCCGGGGGGGCCCGAGCCGATCACGAACGGGTTGGGGAGTGTCAGGCCATCGACGTGTGTTTCGAGCGTCGCCATGCGCACGTCCTTTCACACCGGCCATCCCGATCGGCCGGCAAACAGACATCATAACACAGGCGGGGCGGTCTTCCGCGGGCGTAGGCTTCGGCTGCGATGAGCCACCACCGGGACATCTGGGCCGCTGCGCTGGAGCTGACCGATCGCGGTGTCGATTTCGTCATGATCACCGTCATCGGCGCGGCCGGGTCGACGCCCCGCGACCCCGGGGCGGCGATGATCTGGCGGCCCGGGGCGGGGTTTATCGGCACCGTCGGCGGCGGGCAGTTCGAGCAGCTGGTGCTCGACGCGGCCGAGGCACACTATCAGCAGCGGACCAGCGGGACCGAGCATTACACCCTCGGTGCCGACGCCGACCAGTGCTGCGGGGGGACGATGGATGTCTTTTTCGAGTATGTCGGCCCGCGTCGGACGGTGGTGCTGTTCGGCGCGGGGCATGTCGCATTCGAGGTCGCCCGGCTGCTCGAGGCCGCCCCGGTGCGCACGGTGGTTGTCGATGACCGGGCCGAGTGGAACACGGAAGCGCGTTTCCCGCGCGCGCAGCGCGTGCATGACTGGGCGGGGGGCGTCGCCGCCTGCCGCGAGCGGAAGGATGAAACCCTCGCGTGCGTGATGACGTGCTCGCACGACACCGATTTCGATCTGCTCCGCGAGATTTTGCAGGACCCGCCCGCGTTCGTGGGGCTGATCGGCAGCCGATCGAAGCGGGCGTGTCTGTTCGGCCGGCTGGTCGCGTCGGGCCTCGACGAGGATGTCGTGAAGCGCGTGCACTGCCCGATCGGGGTGGGCGACACGGGCAAGGCACCGGCCCTCGTCGCGGTGTCGATCGCGGCCCAGATCCTGATGGAGGTCCGCCGTGGCGACGCGGGCAGGTGATGACCGTGTGCTCGTGTTGGCCGCGGGCCGGGGGACGCGGATGGGCACGCCCAAGGCGTTGATGCTCGTCGGCGGCGAGGCGTGGTGGATGCGGCAGGCGCAGCGGATCGGCGAGGCCGGGCTGGGTCAGACGTGGGTGGTGTCGGAAGCCGTGCGCGCGGGGATGGTCGAACAGGGTGCCGGGGTGGCATTTATCACCGCGGATGCGGGTATGCCGATGTTCGAGAGTCTCGTCGCGGGGTTGGTGTCTTTGATCGATGACCCGCCGCGGGGTGTGTTCGTGTTGCCGGTGGACGTGCCTGCACCGGGGCGGGGTGTATTTGATTGCTTGTCCCGGTCGGCGGGGGTGTCGGTGCCGGTGTATCGGGGGACATCGGGGCACCCGGTCTATCTGCCATGGGGATGGGTCCGCGGGCGGGTTCTCACACCCGGGCAGGGTGGGGAGGCATCGCCGCTGGACGGCGGGCGGCGGCGCCTGGATCGGTTGCTCGACGGGGAAGCGGTGCGGGTGGCGGTCGACGACCCGGCGGTGGTTGTCAATCTGAATACACCCGACGATCTCGAACGTTGGATCGGGTGTCGATGATTTGACCTGCCCCATTTTCTGTACCAGTCTCTATGAGAGTCTTGGTTCAAGGATAGGGGCAGGTCACCCTCACCCCGGCCCTCTCCCCGCGAGGCGGGGAGAGGGAGAGAGGTGTCGGCGGGTTGTGTGGTTCGAGGGGGAATCCGACGCAGGCTCAGCGTCGGCGTCTGGTTGGTTGAGAAGCACGGTCCGGTGGAGCTGGAAGTTGGTCCTGCAAGGAGCTGTTTGAAACCCGGCCCGTCGCTCACGCTCCGGGCTCTTTTTGCGGGGAGAGAGATGGAGCGACGGGCTGGAAGCCCGTCCCACGAGAGGGAGGAGGGAGAGGAGAACATGAAGCCCCTCACCCCGGCCCTCTCCCCGCAAAGCGGGGAGAGGGGGGGAGGTTTCGGCGGGTTGTGTGGTTCGAGGGGGAATCCGACGCAGGCTCAGCGTCGGCGTCGGGTTGGATTGAGAAGCACGATCCAGTGGGGCTGGGTCGAAAAAAGCCCCCTCTTCTGCTCGGGCCTCTGTGAAGTGATCAGAGAGGTGGAGGAGACACGCGCGGGGCGGTCGTGACACGAGGAGGGGGGAAAGGGATGAACGGGTTCAATATTGCAGGACGGCGTGGACGCGGTCGGCGAGGTCGCCGAGACGTGTGCGGCCGTCGAGGAACGTAAGCTCGATGAGAACGGCGATGCCCGCGACTTCGGCCCTGATCATCTTTGCGAGGTCGCACTTTGCGCGCATGGTGCCGCCGGTGGCGAGGACGTCGTCGACAAGAAGAACGCGTTGATTCGGCTTGACGGCGTCGGTGTGGATTTCGAGCCTGTCGGTGCCGTATTCGAGGTTGTAGTCCATGCCGAGGGTTTCTCCGGGGAGTTTGCCGGGCTTTCGGACGGGGACGAAACCCGCGGAGAGGGCCTGTGCAATGGCGGTTCCGAAGATGAAGCCGCGGCTCTCGGCGCCGACGACCAGTTCGATGCCCCGGCCGCGGTATGGGTTTGCCATGAGTTCGACGGCGAGGGCGAGGGCGGCGGGGTCTGCGAGCAGTGGTGTCATGTCCTTGAAGGTGACGCCGGGCTTCGGGAAGTCCGGGATGTCACGGACGAGGGCGGCGAGGTCGGTCTGGTGCATGTGTGTTCTCCGTGCAGCACAAGCCTAGCGGGTCGAGGTGCCATAGAGTTGTTTGATGGGTACCCCGAAGAAATCCCCCGGCTCGCCGCGAGCGCTCGAGATCGTCGAGCCGATCGGCGATCGTGTGCTGATCCGCAAGGACGAGGACCGGAAGCAGACGAAGGCGGGTCTGCACCTTCCCGACAAGATCGAGATCCCCACGCTGACGGGTCGGATCGTCGCGATCAGTGCCCTGGTCGAGAACGACGAGGACTATCCGATCAAGCGGTACGACCGGGTGCTGTTCAACCCGAAACACGGCATCCCGGTGGATTTCGAGGGGGACAACAGGCTGTATGTGATCCCCGTTGAGGATGTCGTGGCGGTGTTCCGCCGGGAGACCGATGGGGGTTGAGACCGGGCCCGTGGGTGCGGGAAGAGGAATGAGAATCAAAGCCCCTCACCCCGGCCCTTTCCCCGCGAGCAGGGAGGGAGGCGTCGGTGCGCTTTGGATCTGCCGGGCAATCCACGCTTCACAGGCTCAGCGTCGCGTCTGTCGAGTTGAAAAGTACGCCCCGGCGGAGCCGGATCGGGGCATCGGGCTCGGGGGAGAAAAAGGAAGCTCTCACTTCCGTTCGGGCCTCTTTGTGAAGGATGATGAAGAGAAGATGAACCCAAGGCACGGGTCTTCTTGATACCCACGGGTTCTTTCCGCGGGTGTTTCATGCGTCGGTGTTGTCTTGGGTGTGCGGCTCGTGTTGCCTTTGTTGTTGTTCGACGGCGCAGGCGAAGCCCGGGATGCCGCAGGAATTGTCGCCGGTGCACCCGTCGCAGCGGGGTGGTTCGGGGGGTGTATCGGTGGCGCGTTGGTTGCGGACGCGGTCGTAGAAGAACCACGCGGCGAAAAGAGCGATGACGACGAGAGCCGCGGTGAGGAACTGCATGTGTAATCGTAGGGATCGGGGTCGATCGCGGATCGGGGCGCACGCTTCGTCACATGGTCGGGCGGTGCCGGGTTGTCAGGGGCCGGCGAGGAATGCTGTGACGAAGAGGGAGACGTCGTTGAGGTCGAGGACGCCGAAGGGCGGTGCGATGTCGGCGAGCGGATCGCCGGCGATGAACGCGTTGACGAACGCCTGGATATCGGCGAGGTCGAGGACGCCGAAGGGCGGGGCGAGGTCGGCGGGGTTGCCCGAGCACCCGACGAGGTCGATGCTGAGGTCGTCGATGGCCGCTTCGACGATGGAGCCGTCGCCGAGGTCGCTTGCTTCGAAGCGGAATCGCATCTGATCGGTGGGGTTGGTGAGTTCGTATTGCTTGAAGACCCAGGCGTTGGTGCTGGTGGAGATGGTGTCGAGGAGTGTCCATGTGGCTCCGCCGTCGTTGGAGACGCGGATGGGCATGGTGTCTGTACCGGGGGCGGCGCCCTGATCGTTGGAATACCAGAGCCAGAACGAGACGGAGGCCTGGCCTTGGCCGGAGGCGTCCATGACGGGGCTGATGAGCGTGGTGACGCCGCCGTCGATATCGAAGGAGCCGAGGCCCGAGCCGGCGTTGCCGTCGGTGACCCAGCATTGCGTGCCGGTCGGGGTGTGGTCGTTTTCGGGCTGGGCGGCGGTGCCCTGTGGGTCTGCGCGTTCCCAGATGCCTGTGGTCGCGGAGTCGCCCGGGGCGCCGACGGTCCAGCCGGTGTCGGTTTCCATGTCGTCGTTGAACGCGGTTGTCAGTTCGAGGACGTCGGCGGAGTAGGGGCTGTCGGGTGCACCGAGCGGGACGGTGTAAGTAGCGCCGGTGGTGGCGTCGATGGTGACGTAGTAGTCGATGGTGGAGCCGCAGGGGGCGGCGGGGAGCGTCCCGGTGTATGTGTCGCCGGCGTTCGTCATGGGTGCGCTCTGGAACGGCCCGGTGTCGCCGACGCGGGTCCAGAGGGTCGCGGAGTTGGCGTCGAGGGGCCCGCTGAATGCGGGGAAGATCTGGATATCGATTTGGGAGGTCTGGTTCGGCGGGACGACGGCGGGCCGGCCGGCGGGGAACGTGGCGGTGACACCCGCGGCGACGGTCTGGGCGAGGTCGATGAGCGCGGCGAGGTTTTCCTGGGCGCAGGGGAGGATCTCGGTCGGGGAGGGGTCGAAGCCGCCGACGCCGCCGGAGGATGGTCTGAGCTCGACGGTGAGGCTGTAGACGTCGCCTCCGCCGTAGTGCCAGTCAGTGGAATCGCCCGCGGCGACGTAGAGGTCGGAGCTTTTGATGGGCGCGTATGCGGCGCCTGTGGTGGAGGCGATCACGTCGGCGTACGCGTGCGCGATGTCGTCTTCGATGGATCTGTCGGGTTCGGGGATTTCAGCGGTGGTGTATCCCCAAGGCCAGAGGACGAGCTGGCTGAAGCTATGGAAGTCAATGTGGAAGGCCCGGTTCGGGATGCTGAGTGTGTAATCCCGGAGGGCCCGGGTTTCGGGCTCGCTGAAGGGGGCGGTGCCTCTGTAGACGTCGCTGTCTGTCGACCCGCTGGAGCCCGCGCCGCCCCAGCCCTGCGCCCAGTTCCGGTTCCAGTCGACGCCGAAGGTCCCGTCGCCGTTGTTTCGGCGAGTTTTTCTCCAGAAACGGTCGGCGGTCCACGTGTAAACGTAGCCGTCGGGATTCATGATGGGCGCGACGCGGAAAGTAACGTTCTGGAGGAGTGTGTTGATTTCGGGGTCCGTGGCGTAGCCGTCGAGGAGGCCGCGCATGATGTATGCAACGGTCATGGGGCTGATCCACTCCCGCGCGTGGGCCATGCCGTTGATGATGATGGATGGCCTGCTGTCGAGGTCGCCGGGGGCGCCGATGTTGAACGCTTCGATGGTTCTGCCCTGGATGCTGGTGCCGATGGTCTGCCGGGAGATGAGGGTCGGGTGGTCGGCGACGAGCTGATCGAAGAAGGTATTGAGCTCGTTGATGTCCCGGAACTCGGTGAAGAAAGTGTTGTCGGCGCGGGGGGCGGGCCCCTGCCCCCAGATCTGTCGTGCTTCGAGGCGGGCACGTTCGGCGTCGATTCGGGCCTGCACGTCTTTGACGAGGATCTGGTAATCCACGCCGGCTTGTGCGAGGCGCGCGAGTTCTTCGTCGGTGGCGAGGTATTCGGTGCCGCCGTCGCGGAGGATGGCCTCGCTCATAAGCTCGATGTTCAGGGATTCGATGGTGCTTTGTTCGGCGGGAGTGTCCGGCCAGAGCCGGACGAGGCGGTAGCCGTCGTATCGCCCGGCGAGAACGGAGGCGGTGCAGAAGGCGAGAACGAAGGCGGGTGTGGTGCGTGGCATGTTTGAACTCCCTCGATACGTGCCTGAAACGGGATGACACGGGCGCGATAATGCGGACCGAGTGATCGATTATAGAGGCGTGGAGGTGTCGATACCTCCCGGAAACCGGTTCGGTCGGGGTCGTCCGTGGTTCCTTGAAAACCTACAACCCGGTGTGACTGTTGCCCCTGTTTGCACCGATGCCGGCTCTATCGGCGTGAATCGCCGCGGTCTGCGGTTGTGGGCGCCGATCGTGGCGCACTCGGCGACAGATTTTTTCTCCTTTGTAACCATCGCGTTGCTCCCCCTGCTGGCGGTGCGACTTGGGCTGAGTATCGAGCAGAAGGCGTGGCTGCTCGGGCTCGGCGCGGCGGCGAGCGGGCTGGTGCAGCCGATCGTGGCGTGGGTGAGCGATCACACGGACTCGCGATTGCCGGGCCCGATCGGGCTTGCGGTCGCGGCGACGTGTGTGGGGCTCCTGGGGTATGTGCATTCGTTCGCGGCGTTGACGGGTCTGTTCTTTGTCGCGGTGCTGGGGATCGGCGCGTTCCACCCGGTGTCGGCGGCGGCGGTGGGTCAGCTCGGGGGGACGAGGCGATCGGCGATGGTGGGCGTGTTCTTCCTGTTCGGGATGATCGGGGGGATCGCGGGGAATGTGCTGAGCCCGCTGTACGTGCGGTTCGTGGGTTCGCTCGGGGGGCGGACGGGAGAGGCGGCGGCGACGGCGGGGCTGCACGGGCTGGTGGTGTTCATCCCGATGGGGCTCGCGGCGGCCGTGTATCTGGGGTGGGCGATCCGTCGCGTGCCGCACCGGCATCACGAGGCGGTGGACCGTCATCAGAATCTACCGGTCGGCGAGCGTCGGCGTCGGTGGCGGGCGGTGGGGCTTTTGTATGTGGGGAACATCATCCGGTTCACGGTGAACCAGATGCTCGTGTACCTAGTGATCGAGTGGGCGGAGCGGCTCGTGCGGGTGCGTCACGGGGCGAGTGTTCTGGACGACGTGCTGGGGCAGCGGGCGAGCGAGTTGAACGGCCCGATCCAGGCATCGATGCAGGTGGGGATGGGGCTCGGTGCGTTGGGGCTGGGGTTCTTTCTGAAGTCGCGGCATGAGAAGTCGGCGTTCGTCGTCGTGCCGCTGGTGGGGGTTGTCGCTGTGGCGCTGCTGCCGCTTTCAGATCGGCTGGTTGACGGGTGGGGAACGGGCGGCGTGGTGGTGTGTGCGGCGGTGCTCGGGATGGTGGCGGGGTTCGGGTTCGGGAGCCTCGTGCCGGTGAGCATCTCGCTCGGGCAGCGGCTGTTGCCGCACCGGACGTCACTCGTTTCGGGGCTTCTGATGGGGGGCTCGTGGTGCGTGGCGTTTGTGGGGCCGCAGATCGCGCGGGCGATCCACCGGGGCGTGGACGGGAACCTTGAGACGGGGTTCTGGGTCGCGGCGGGGCTGCTGTTGATGGCGAGTGTGTTGGGGGCGGCGTTGCCGGGGCGGTTGATCCGCGAGACGACGCCGCATTGATCGTTCCCTGTCTGGTGTTTTCTTGCGCGGTCATCACGGGTTGCCCCGGTTTTTTTCGGGCGATCGGCGCGGTGGTTGTGTCGGTGGGTTCGTATTCGGACGGGTGTGCGGGTGTTTCGGGGATCCCCCTCAAGCCGGGCCGGGGCATCGCCGAAGGCAGTGTTCGAGGACCGACCGATGATGCAACTGCCGTCCTGGCTGAACCGTGGGCACGATGGGGCGAACACTCGCCGGCGGACGACCCGGATGCTTTGTGATCGGGCGTCGTGCAATCTGGGCGAGATCGTGGATATCTCTGCGACCGGGGCTCGGGTTGTCTGCCGTCGCTTTTTTCGGCCCATCGAGGGGAAGCCGACGACGTTGACGATCGACCCGCCGGTGGGCGGTCCGCTCGAGATCCCTTGCGTGGTGTGCTGGGCGCGGAAGCACGGTCGCTACTGGGAGGCGGGGCTGGCGTTCCACACGCTGACGCCGGGGCAGGCGCGGGTGCTGGGGGACTTCGTGATGCAGAGCCATCGCGCGCGGTCCGCGTGAGCGTGTGGCAGTCGGCCTGAGATGGCAGCCGCTCACCCGCCCCAACGAGATGGGAGAGGGAAAGGATCGGATGCTCTCACTCGGCCCTCGCCCCGCGGGCGGGGAGAGGGAGGGAGCGGGTACCGGTGCGGCTCGGCGATCAGGATTCTTCGAGGGCCTTGTTGTAGCGTTGGAGGACGCGCCCGCGGGTGATGAGGCCGAGGGGTTTCATGCCGCCATCGTCGGTGTCCTGAACAAGGCAGAGGCTGGTGACGTCGTGCTTGGCGAACTTGTTCATGACGATGTCGAGCGTTTCATCGGCGCGGACGGGCGGGATGTCGTCGTGCATGAGCTCGGCGACGAGCAGCAGCGGGATGGCCTCTCTGTCGATGAGGGCGGCGCGCATGTCCTCGCCGGTGACCATGCCGATGTAGCTGCATTGTTCGTCGACGACGGGGAAGTCGGGGACGTGGTATGTGGCGTGGAGGGTGATGAGCTTCGAGACGGGGTCCGAGGGGTAGATCGGTTCTTCGGGCAGGGGGACCTGCTGGACATCGGAGACGCGGAGGGCACGCAGGAGCGTGAGGTCGCGGGCGGCGCCGACAAGGACCCCCTCGCGGCGGAGCTTGAACGTGTAGATCGAATCCTTCTGAATGAGCTGGCTGACGACCGTGGCGATGACGGCGGCGAGCATGATGGGGAGAAGGACGTAGACATCACGCGTGAGCTCGAAGAGGATGAGGATCGCGGTGAGGGGGCCGTGGGTGCCGGCGGCGACGACGGCGGCCATGCCGACGAGTGCGTACGCGGCGGGTGAGCCGTTGGCGGGGATGAGGCCGAATTGCTCCATGAGGACGCCGAAGGCGCCGCCTGTGACGGCACCGAGATAGAGGCTTGGTGCGAGGATGCCGCCGGAGCCGCCGGAGCCGAGTGTAAAGGCGGTGGCGACGCTTTTAATGATGATGAGCGAAGCGAGGAGGAGGAAGAACGTCGGGATCTGTGCGCCGCCGATGGCTTGCCCGCCGTCGTACGCGATGGGGTTGAGGAGCCAGCGGATGGTGCCGTACCCGTTGCCGAAGAAGGTGGGCGTGTGGTCGCCGGAGTCGGTCCCGGGGATATAGAGGAACGCGATCCCGAGCAATCCGAGGAGGAGGGCCCCGATGACGGGCTTGATGATGGCGTGGACGGGCACTTTCTCGAAGATGTCCTCCGCGGTGTGGAGTGTCCAGTTGAAGAGGACGGCCGAGAAGCCGCAGACGACGCCGAGGACCATGTAGCTGGGGAGTTCGAGGAGTGAGAACTGGTAATCGGCGAGGGTGTCGCCGACGAAGAAGATGGCCTCGTTGCTGCCCTGGAATGCGTGCGTGGTTGCGGCGCTGAATACGGATGCGACGACGATGGGTGTGAAGACGCGGATGGAAAAATCTCGCAGGAGGATCTCGAGGACGAAGAAGACACCGGCGATCGGGGCGTTGAAGATGGAGGAGATGCCGGCGGCGGCGCCGCAGCCGACGAGGGTCCGCATGTGTTCGCGGGGGATGTTGAGCGCCCGGCAGAGGACGGAGCCTGCGGTGGCGCCGATCTGGACGATGGGCCCCTCGGTGCCGGACGACCCCCCACTGCCGACGGTGAAGACCGAAGCGAAGACCTTGACGACACCGACACTGAGGGGGATGTTGCCGTTGCGTTGGATGAGGGCTTTGAGGACCTGCGGGACGCCGTGGCCTTTGGCTTCGCGTGCCCAGAGGTAGATCATGATGCCGGTGATCAGGGCACCGCCCATCGGGATGACGGGGAGCCACCAGATGGACATGGTCGGCCTGACGTGCTCGGCCCAGTGGGTGACCACCGCGAGCATGGCGGAGAAGGCGATGGCGCCGAACGCGGTGATCGACCCGATGATGGCCCCGATCAGGATGAGATACCAGTCCCGCTGGAAGCCGAGTCTGCGGCTGATGGCCTTGAGATGTTTGTTCAGATCGACCCGGGTCACGTCTCGCCTCGTCTGCCGCGCCGGCCTGGCCGGTGTTGGGGTGGGCATAATAGATGGGCCGCGGCG
>JALWOY010000036.1 GCA_027083355.1 Phycisphaerales bacterium
GACGACAACTTCAACCTCGTCGGCGTGCGGACACAGGACACCAACAGCGACGGCAACATCGACAGCAGCGACGACCCGGACGACACCGACGGGCTTTCGGACACATGGACCGAGCCGTTTGTTGATATCTCCGTGATCCCGCCGGCGGACCCGGCTCTCGCGACCGACGAGCTGGGGATCGCGCTGAGCGCGATGGGGCTGGGGACGGTCCCGTGGGGCAACGACCGCCCGGTCTTCCTCGACGGCGATGCCGAGGCCGCGTGGCGGCTGGCGCAGGCGCTCTACGGCGGTCTTCCGGGCTTCACATTCGAAGACACGTTCGAGTCGGGGCAGGTGTTCGAGCCGGAAGAGCGGCAGATGATGCTGCAGGCGATGGAGGCGATCGAGTCGGTCTCGAATGTGATCTTCATCGAACGGACCGGCGACTTCAGCGGTTTCCAGGCGGGCTACCCGTTCGCGCCGAAGGGGTATGTGCTGGATCAGAACGGGCTGCTGGTCAACCCCGGGCCGTACGCGGGCGGTGCGGGCGGCGACGTGCCGTTTGAGCCGGACGACGATTACCCGTGGGTGCTGATCGCCAAAGGTTCGGACATGTTCTTCACGGCGAACGCGAACTTCACGACGCAGATCGGCGCCAAGCGGGAGAAGTCCACGTTCATCGACAACATTACCTTGATCGACATCAACGGCGACGGCTTCCCCGACACGCCCGATCTCGACGGCGACGGGCTGCCGGATCAGATCATCCTGAGCGATGCCTCCCGCGCGTTCGGAACGCCCCCGCCCACGACGGCTCTCGACGCGACGGGCGACGGGAGCGTCACCTCGGCGGACACGTCGTTCACGTATCCCCCGCTCGGCGGTCCCGGCACGCTCGATCTTGGCGCGGCGCCGACCCCGATTTTCCGGGCCGTGACGGACTTCAACGCGGACGGCACGCCGGACGTGATCCTCGATCCGAACACGGACGGGAACAACAACGTCGCGGACGTGCTGTTCGGCCTCCAGTTCGATTTCGACGGCGACAGCGTGGGCGACAGCGTTTTCCCCGGCGGGACGGATCCCTCGCCGACGCCGTACCCGATGGAAGCCATCCCGTGCGAGCTGGTGAACATCAGCCAGGCGGTGCTGGACAATCAGAGCATCGGGGTTCTGGTTCACGAGATGATGCACGCGTTGGGGTTCAACCATGAACACCAGCGGCCCGATCGCGAGGAGTACGTGCACGTCAACATCGAGCACATCGACCCGGCGAATGTGAACCAGTTCGTTCCGCTGCCGGGCGGGACGGACCAGTACGCCAACTACATCGACAACTTCGACACGACGCCGAACGCGACCGCGGGCTGGGCCGTCAGCGGTTCCCCGTCGTCGGGTGCGTGGACCGCGGCGGTCCCGGTGACACCGGGGTCGGGCGACATCTCGCCGCCCGAGGACTACGCGGTGGATTCGAACGATGACTCGGCGGTGTGCTTCGTCACCGGCAACACGGCCGGCGAAGAGCTGGACGGGACCACGATGCTGACTTCGCCCACGATCTACGGGCCGAAGGACGCGGAGGTGAAGTTCGCGTACTGGTTCGCGACCGACGGCACGGCGTTGGACGAGACGGACGGCCTGATCGTCGAGAGCTCCAACGACGGCGGCACGACCTGGAGCGAGTTGGCGACCATCACCGACAGCGCACAGGAATGGCGGACGATGTCGATCACCGTCGGCGACACCCGCAACGACAGCGACGACCGCGACCCGTCGTTCATTCTCCGGTTCACCGCCCGCGACGAGGGCACCGACAACCAGATGGAGGTCGGCATCGACCGCGTGCGGGTCCAGAACCCGTACGACTTCCTCTCGATCATGCACTACGGCACATACGGGTTCTCGATCTTCCCGAACCAGCCCGGTTTCGAGGTGATCGAGGTTCGCCCGCCGAACGACGTCCAGTTCCAGGACCAGATCGGCCAGCGGAGCGGGCTGAGCGAGGGCGACCGGCTGGCGTTGGCGAACCTGTTCGGCGGCCCGCCGACACCCGTGACGGGCACCGGCGAGCCGTGCCGGGCCGACGTCAACGAGGACGGGATCATCAACGGTGCGGACCTGCTGCTGTTCCTTGAGTGGTACAACAGCGGCGATCTGCGGGCGGATTTCGCCGACGAGCAGGGCGTGATCGACGTGTTCGATCTTCTCCAGTTCTTCATCGATTTCCAGAACCGTTTCGAGTGTGCCAACGACGGCAACGGGCTGGGCGAGAACAACCTCGGCGGCGTGAACCCGGGCTGATCCCGACGAGACCACCCGGGGCGACCCGGTGCGAAGGAGTATTCAGGTGAATGCGATCCGATTCAGCATGACAGCGGCGGGCCTGGTCGCCCTCTTCGCCGGGGCCGCGGCGGGCAACCCGAGCACGGGCAGCGTGAGCGGGGACAGCGGCAACTCCCGCAATATCTACGGCAACGGCTTCACCGACAACGGCGCGGACAACCCGGTCTCGGACGAGACGATCGCCGTCAATCAGGAGATCTACGACAACCGCGAAGAGATCGCCCAGATGGCGCACTGGATCGGCCCGGGGCCGGGCGACATCCTGCCGATCCTCGCCGGCGACGACAGCTGGAAGGACCGGATCCGGGCCGAGGCGGCGGCGTTGCACCGCAAGCACGCCGGGCTGGGCGGCGATCTCGGCGACAGCATCTCGCTGGACGGCTTCGCCGCGTCGCCGGGTGTGCGTGTCACCGGCGGGGGCGATGATCCGGGCAATCAGGCGCACAGCGTCACGAACCTCTGGCCGACGGTGCTTGTCGACGGTTCGTACAAGGCCGAGATCCCGTACACGTTCAGCGACGACATGATCGCCGCGTGGAACAACCGCGCCACGACCGACGACCCGCAGGAGCTCAACGCAATCGCGGGCATCGCCAACACCCTGGCGGTGATGCTCATCCTCGAGCAGGAGTTGCCGGTGCGGTTCGTCGGGTTCAACCCGAATATCCATCACCCCAACGGGATCCTGCTGATGGAGAACAACGGGGCCGGCGTCCCGACCCGGAACCCGGACACGAACAACGAGGTCACGCGGATCGGCCGCGCGAACATCACGGATCCCGACGCGCTGCCGACGCAGATGACGCACAACTCGTGGCAGAACTTCCCGTCGATGATCCGTTCGTTCGGGTTCGTCCTCGGGCTGGACTGGGAGCAGCGCCACCCGGACCGCGATACATACATCGACGTGCAGTGGCAGAACCTGCCGCCGAACAACTTCCCGCCGCCCGCGGCCCCGGCCGACGGCGTCAACGGGCCGGGCATCACGGACACGTTCGTGCTCGCGTTCGATCTCTCGGTCAACCCGCCGGTGCAGCAGGAGGTCGACGCGTTCGGCCCGTTGCTGTTCGATCAGACTTCGTCGCAGACGACCGCGTTCACCGAGTCCGGGTGCACGTTCGATCTCGACTCGATGATGCTCATCCACCCGTTCGACTACCAGCTCGGCTCGGCGATGTACATCATCAAGGACGCCTTCCGCTACACAGACATCAACGGGGACGGGACGGTCGACACGACCCCGTTCGGCGCGGACGACCGCATGGTCTCCCAGCCGCAGCCGGTGTATTTCAGCGATTGCGACCTCGCCGCGCTCACGGCCCTCTACTCGCAACCGGAGGTGTGGTACTACGGGATCGACAACAACTGCCCGCACGACGTGGACCAGAACGGCATCCAAGATTTCCGTGATGTCCAGGCCTTCGTCCAGATGTGGCAGGACGGCGACCCCAGGGCGGACATCTTCCCCGATTTCGGCGTGATCGATCTGGACGATCTCGACGCGTTCATCCTCGGCGACGACGACGGCGCCCAGCCGCTGGCGCCGAACGGCGACACGGCTTCCATCATGCCGCCGTTCATCCCGGGTTTCTGCGGCAACGACGGTCTGCCCAACCCGGCCAACCGGCCGGACCGCGTGATCCCCGATTGATCCATCGCCGATGATCAGAACACAAAGGGCCCGCCGACGCGGGCCTTTTTCATGCGCTCAACAGCCGGCGCGCGTCACACGGCGATCCGATCGGCCGTCCGCGTCAGAGTTCCGGCGCGAATCCCCGCCGCATGGTGTTCTCGCAGCACGCCCGCGGGTCGGTGAAGTGCAGCAGATAGTCCTCCCCGCCGGCCTTGGTGCCCACGCCGGACATGCCCGCGCCGCCGAACGGCTGCCGGCCCACGATCGCGCCGGTGCACTTCTGGTTGATGTAGAGGTTGCCGACGCGGAACTGCTGCTTGGCTTTCTCGATGTGGGCTGGCTTGCGGGTGAAGACGCCGCCGGTGAGCTTGTATTCGCTGGCGTTGGCGATGTCGAGCGCCTCGTCGAACGTGCGGGCGTGGAAGACGGACAGCACCGGGCCGAAGATCTCCTCCCGGCCGATCTTGTGGTCCATGGTGACGCGGCTGAAGATGTGCGGGGGGACGTAATCCCGCCCCGTTTTCTCTTCCAGACCCGCGGGCGTTTCCATCGCCAGCTCGAGCCGGCACTCGGCCTTGCCCGCCTCGATGTATTCCATGATGGTCTTCTTCGCCGCGGCGTTGATGACCGGCCCGATGTCGGAGCCCGGGTGCATCGGGTCGCCGATGATGAGGGACTTCGTCGACTCGACGAGGCGGCTCATGAACAGCGTCGTCGCGTCGCCCTCCGGTCCGTCGGGATCGACGACGATGCACCGGCTGCACGCGCTGCACTTCTGCCCCTGGAACCCGAACGCGGAATAACGAATCCCAAGCACGGCCTCGTCAAGATCGGCGGAGGTATCGACGATCACGGCGTTCTTGCCGCCCATCTCGGAGATGATCTTCTTGACGTTCGCCTGCCCCGGCTGGGTGTGGGCGGCGCCCTCGATGATGTCCAGACCCACGGCCTTCGAGCCGGTGAACGCGATCATGGAGACGCGCCTGTCGCGGACGAGTTTGGCGCCGACGGTGCGCCCGGGGCCGTGGGCGAAGTGCAGCACGTCGCGGGGTACGCCGGCGTCCCAGAGGATCTCGGTGATGATCTTCGCGATCCCGACCGCGGGCCCGGCGGGCTTGACGAGGGCGCAGTTGCCCGTCACCAGCGCGGCGGTGGTCATGCCGGTGAAGATCGCGCTGGGGAAGTTCCAAGGGCTGATGACGACCGCGAGCCCCTTGGGCTGGTACCAAACCTCGTCGAGCTCGCCGATGAACTTGCCCAGGCGTTTGCGCATGAACATCGGCGCCGCGAGCCGGGCGTAGTACTCGCAGAAGTCGATCGCCTCGCAGATGTCGGCGTCGGCCTCGTGCCAGGTTTTCCCTTCTTCCTTGATCATCACGCCGGACAGCTCGTCGCGCCTCGCACGCATCGCCGCGGCGGCCCGGACGAGGCAGTTGCAGCGTTCGATCGGGTCGGCGTCACGCCAGCGGGGGAACGCCGCGTGGGCCTCGGCGAGCATCCGCTCGGCCTCGTCCTCATCGATCTGGGGGATGCCGGCGGGGACCGTCGCGGTTTCGATCGCCCGGGCGAACGCCTCCCGCTGGTCGGCCTCGGCGAAGTTCCGCAGCGGCTCGTTGACGAACGCCCTGCCGTCGCCGACGTCGGGGTGCGCCGGCGAGAGTTTGTGCCGCTCGGCGGCGATCTCGCACAGGTCGGGTTTCATGCTCCGCTCGCCGGCTTTGGGCGCAGGCGCGGCGAGCAGGGCCGCATCGTCTTTCTCGTCGAGCACGCTCGCCTTGAGCCACGATTCATTGGACGTGTTTTCGAGCAAGCGGCGGACGAGGTACGCCATCCCCGGGATCATCTCGCCCACGGGGACGTACTCGCGGATGCGCAGCCCCATCTCGGCGGCGGCGTGTTTCAGCTGATCCGCCATGCCGTGCAGCATCTGGAGCTCG
Source organism: Phycisphaerales bacterium (assembly GCA_027083355.1). Lineage (GTDB taxonomy): Bacteria > Planctomycetota > Phycisphaerae > Phycisphaerales > UBA1924 > UBA1926. The sequence continues at coordinate 5,893 of JALWOY010000036.1, forward strand.
ACCGCCTCGCGAGGCAGGCCCCGCGCCTCGGCCGCGGCGAGGGCGGCGGCGATCGAACGGGCGTTGTGGCTGCCCAGCGCGAGCTTGACACCCCCCTCGCCCGGTTTCGTCGGGGTCGCGTCGAGGAAGATCCCGACCATCTCCTCGAAGCACTTGTCGGTCATCCACTTCTCGGGCCAGACCTTGCAGGGCCAGCCCATCTGCTCGGCGTGGATCGTCTCGTAATCCCAGTACGCCCCCTTGACGAGCCGGACGGTGAGCACCTTGCCCGTGCGCTTCGTCCACTCGACGACGCGCTTCGCGTCCTCGACGCCGGACTTCAGATAGGCCTGCATCGCCAACCCCGCCTCGAAGTCGACGGTCTCGTTGGCCCTGAACCAAAGGTCCAGTGTCAGGTCCTTGAAATCCGCCTGCTCGGTGTCGAGGTTGATCAGCACCCCCCGCTCGCGGGCGGCCTCGAGGATCGGCACCAGCCGGCTCATCGCGTCGTCGATCGCGCCCTCCGGGTCCACAGGGTGGAACCGGGCGCTCAGCGACGAGATCTTGATCGACACGTTCGTCCGCGGCACCGGGCCCAGGTGGTCGCGTTCGAGCGTCGGGTTCGCTTTCCACGAGGCGACCTCTTCGGGCAGGTTGTGCACGAGGTCGAGGTATTTCTCGCGGTAGGCGTCCGCCTCGGCGTCGGAGACGCACGCCTCGCCCAGCAGATCCACGCTGAAGGCGATGCCCTCGTCCCACATCTTCTGCAGGCCGGGCAGGGCGCTGCGCGCATCAGTCCCCGCGATGAACTTGTTGGCCATCGACGTGATCTGCGAGGCGATGGTCTTGGTCGTCAGCCCCTTGGCCATCGAGCCCATCTTCAGGCCCAGGTCCATCCCCGCGGGCAGCTTCACCCCCGGCTGCGTCAGGTAATCCATCAGGTGCTCGTGCACCATCTCGGGCGTCTTGAGCACCGGGAACGCGTCGACGAACCGGAACAACTGGACCTTGAACTCGTGGTCCTTCATCGCCCAGTCCATCAGCTTGTCGGAGTAGAACTTCGCGCTGAGCACGCCCGCCTTGTGGCTCCGGGCGTGGCGGAGAATCTCCGAACCGATCTCGAAGATGCGCGGCTCGAGCCCCCCGGCCGACGACGGGGCGGTGTGGCGGTCGGGTGTCTTGGACTTCTGGGAAAACAGCTTCATCGCAGGTGCTCCGAGACAGGCGTGCGGCCACGGCTGACCCGCTCCAACAGCGGTCGGCGGTGTCTTGTGGCATCATAGTTCCGCGGCGTGTCCGAAACCGTTGAACCCCCGCAGGAACCATTCGCGTGGGTGCTCCCTCTCCCCGCTCGCGGGGAGAGGGCCGGGGTGAGGGGTTTTCTCTCTTGTCTTTCTCCTCTCCCTCGTGGGATGGGCTTCCAGCCCGTCTCTCTATCTCTACTACCCGCAAAAGAGCCCGGAGCGTGAGCGACGGGCCGGGTTTCAAACAGCCCTTCACAGGACCAACTTCCAGCTTCGCCGGGTCGGGTTTCTCAACGAACCAGACGCCGACGCTGAGCCTGTGAAGCGTCGGATTCTCCGACTGATCCACTGCGCGCCGATACCTCCCTCCCTCTCCCAGAGCACGAAACCCGGATGCGAAAAATCCGTCGATCAAAAAAAACACCCGACCTTGAGCCCGTGTCCGGTCAACACGCACGAGTTTTTCTCGGAATTCGTGCCAGACCCCCGCCCCGCCGCCCGGAGAAACAGAACCTAGTGTCTGCCTCATGCCCGGCACTGTTGTCACCATCGGCAACTTCGCCGGCGTGCACCGGGGGCACGCGACGCTGATCGAGCGCGCCCGGACCCACGCCGGCGCCGGCGGCCGGGTTGTCGTGCTTTCGTTCGATCCCCACCCGGCGGCGGTCCTCCGCCCGGGCCGGGCGCCGGTCCGGCTGACGACGTTCGAGCAGCGGGCGGGGTTGCTCCGCCGGGCCGGGGCCGACGAGGTCCGCCGGCTGGAACCCGACCGGGCCCTGCTCTCGATGTCGCCCGAGACATTCCTGAAGTATGTCAAGGACGAGTTCGACCCCGGCTGGCTCGTCGAGGGGGCCGACTTCCATTTCGGCAAGGGCCGATCCGGGCACATCGGCGAAATGCGGTCCATCGGCGATCGGCTCGGCTTCCGGGTCGAGGTCGTCGAGCCGGTCGAGGTCGTGTTGGGTGATCACTCGATCGTCACCGCGTCGAGCACGATCATCCGGTGGCTGATCGGGTGCGGGCGGGTCGCCGACGCGGCGATCGTGCTGGGCCGGCCGTATGCACTCGCCGGGGTCGTGGTCGCGGGCGACCGCCGGGGGCGGGCGATCGGCTTCCCGACGGCGAACCTCGCCCCTGAACAGGCCCCCCCGGCGGCGGGGGTCTA
>JALWOY010000037.1 GCA_027083355.1 Phycisphaerales bacterium
GCACGGCCCACCCGCGGGTCGTCGTCTGCGGTCGCTCCGCTCCCACAGACGACGACCCGTGGGTGTAACCTATGTCCCCGAACGACTGTTACCCATCTCCCAAGTCCAGACAGCGGGGAGAGGGAGGGAAAAACAACCGGCTCTTGTTCCCCAAAGCATGAGAATCTTCGATTCCATACCACGTAGCGTACCTTCATGAGAAAACCCGGCAGAGTTGCCGGGTGGAAATGCGATCCATGATCAAACTCGGCTCGCGTGATCGGCAATTATTCGCAAACACCGACATACAGATCCACAAAGCGGTTGACATCTCTGAGGTCGAAGATACCGTCGGTCACGAGATCGGCCGCCGGATCACCGCCCAAGAAAAACTGCTTGAACATCTCGATGTCCTCGAGATCGTTCCGAGTGTTGTCGTTGTAGTCGATCTCGCAGGGACAGATCCCCGACGGGTCTGCCTCAAGGTCGATGAACGTTGTGGCACCGTCGGCGTCGCGGATAACGAGCTCCTTGTACATCACATCGCCTCCCGCCTGGAGCTGATCGACAAGTTGCATGATCCAGCAGCGCTGCCACTGGTTCATCGTGTCGAACGAGTCGCCGGCGGACAGGATCGGATGATCTACGGGCACGTTACCTTCGAAGATGAACGACTGGCCAAGATCGAAGATGATCGTCCCCGGCTCGGTCATGACGCCATTCGGGTCCGAGGGCTCGCCCTCGGGTTCGTTGCCGGCGTCGTCCGGATGCGGGTATGACAAGCCGTCTTCCCACTGTTCGACCCTGCATCCCGAGCAGGTCGGATCGGGACGGCAGCAGGTCGCGACCGTCGGTGCACCGTTGGGCGCGAACTCGTCGTAACTACTCTTGAATTCCCAGAAACTCACGAAAGTCGTGCAATCCCAGTGACGCAGAAACGGCCAATACTGCTGACCACGATAGCGGGCGTAGAACTGGCATTCCTCGCACTGACCGGCGGTCCTGGAGAACGCCTGCGACACGGTAAATGTAGTCGAGGCGCCGATCGAAACCCCACCCGCCGCAAAGCCCGCCGAGAGACCGAACGACTGACCAACCATCAGATTGCTCGTCGTTCCGCAGTTGAACCCGGCCCCGAACGGGAAACAGAACGTCCCCCACAGATAGCCGTTCGCTTCGCAAGCCGTCAACCCAGCCGTGTAACCGTAGAAGTTGGCCTTCCAGTTCAGGTTGGTACAACAGTCCGGCACCTGAGCGCCCGCCGACGAGACGAAGAAACCCACGATCAAGACGAACACCGACGCGCCCATAGTTCTGTGTGATGTGTGTTGCATGTTCAACCCCTTTCAATCACCCTGCCGATACCGATAGAGCAATCCCGGCTCCGACCCGGTGCATTCCTGCGCCGGAACCGAGGCTCGTGGAGTCGACCAAGATGTAAAACACATCAGACTGCCCGGAAGATCACCGAGCAAACGCACGTGCACAATGACGAGCGATCTAGATTCTCTTTGAAAAACGCAAGAAACTCGCGTTCCTCACGTCACGATAAATGATTCTGTAAAAAAAACAAGCCCGCGCGACAAAATCAGCACTTAGACTTAGGCAAAATACCCAAAACGTGTTTTCAGAAATCCCGTCGGGCGAAGATCAGGCAGCAGACCCCGAGCACGAACGCCTCGAACCCGAGCGACGTGCCGACGACCCACCAGACGGGGCGGGACCTGAACTTTTCCTGCACCGCCTTGGAAAGCTCGCCCGGATCGATCTGGACGTCGTCGTCTTCAATGCTGATGTCCTGCGTTTCACCCGACGGCATCGGCAGGTCGCTCAGGTCGATCAGGTTGCGTTCGAGCAGGGCGATCGTCTCGTTCGTCTTGGGCAGCGTGGTCTTGATGCCGTAGACCAGGTCGGACCAGAACCGGAGTTCCTGCAGATCCTTCTCGCGCCGCTGCTGCCGGTCGGCGATGGTCCGCAGGAACGGGTTGGCCGCGATGATCTCGTCGTGGGTGGGCGTCCAGCCCTCGACCGGCTCGCCGTCTCGCTCGCGTTGTTCGCGGAGGACCTTCGCGGTGTTCTTCTCCATCAACTCGATGCGGGCCTGTTCCTTGTCGATCATCATCTCGTGCATGGTGCGGAACTGCGTCAGCGTGGCGTCGCCCGCGTTCAAGATAAACAGCATGAACCAGAACAGGATCGTGACCAGCAGGGACGTGATCGTCGAGCGTGTCAGCAACCCGATCAGGGCGCACACGCAGAACAGGTAGCTGAAAAACACCACCACGATCGGAACCGCAAGAAACAACGCCGGCTCCCACAGCCCCGCCCGCAGCCCGAACACCAGGAACGACCCGAGGCTGAAAACGAACACCTGCAACGCGACGAACAACAAACCCGCGGCGTATTTCGTCAGGAATAGCCGGATGCGCGAGATGGGCTTGCTCAGCAGCGTCTCGATCGCCCCGCCCGAGATGAGATCGGGAATCGTCCCCGCCGTCGAGATCAGCGCGAGGATCGTCGCGGCCCACGAGAGCCAGACCCCGATGCCGAGGTTGCTGAACAGGGTCTTGTAGAAGACGTCCGGCTTGAGGGTGTCGCTGTTGATGGGGATGAACGAGAGGTCCCAGCCGAGGAAACTTACGCCGTCCTTGTCGATGCCGAGCGCCGCCATGACGAGCACGATCACGCCGGAAAGCAGCATCGTGATCCAGAACAGTTTCTTGGCGTTGAGTTCGCGGTAGGCGTCGACGAGCAACGCGGCGGTCTGTCTCACGATCATGGCCGCCCCCGTTTATTGCCCTTGTCGGCCTTGCCGGCGCCCGCGGCCCCGGGGGTGAGCACATCGCCCGTGGTCGGGTCCGTGACGGCCTGCATGAACAGGTCTTCGAGCGACGGCTTGCGGAGCCGGACGGACACGATCGTCTCGCCCCGCTTGCGGATCTCGTCGATGACGGGCTGGACGCGCGCCGGCTCGGTGGTCGGCAGCACGATCGTCGCACCCTCAACCCTGACCCCGCGATCGAACCGCCCGCCCACGGCCCCGGCGATCTCGCCCGCCGACGCCGCGTCGGCGAGATCAACGGCGTAGTACCGCTGGCCGGCGGTCAACTCGTCGATCGTGCCCTGTCGAGCCACCTCCCCCTGCACGAGGATCGCCACGCGGTCGCACACCATCTCCAGCTCGCTGAGCAGGTGGCTGTTGATGAACACCGTCCGGCCCTCGTCCTTGAGGCGCTGGCAGATGCCGCGGATGTCGCGTCGGCCCACGGGGTCGACGCCGTCGGTGGGTTCGTCGAGCAGGACGAGCTCGGGGTCGTTCATGAGGGCCTGGGCGAGGCCGACGCGTTGCCGCATGCCCTTGGAATATTGCTTGATGCGTTTGTTTCGCCACTCGCCCATGCCGACGAGTTCGAGGAGTTCGCCGGTACGTTTCTTGCGTTCGCGCCGGGGCACACCGGCCATCGCGCCGTAGAAATCGAGCACCTGCCAGCCCTTGAGGTAGCCGGGGAACCGGTGGTGCTCGGGGAGGTACCCGACGCGGGCGAGGGTTTTTTTCTCGCCCACGGGCCGCCCGAGCATGGTGCCGCGGCATTTCGTGGGACGGATGACGGTCATCAGGATCTTGACGAGCGTGGACTTGCCCGCCCCGTTGGGACCGAGCAGCCCGAACACCTCGCCCCGGTGCACGCGCATGTCGACGCCGCGGAGGGCGCGGACCTTGCCGCGGTAGGTCTTGGCGGCGCCGGTGATGTCGATGGCGAGGCCGGTCATGGAGAACACTCACTCGGGTCGTCTGGCCACGACGTGGAAGACATGCCAGTGCTTGTCCTGTCCTTCGGCATCCACGCTGTCGCTTTCATCTTCTTTGAAATATTCCACGTCCAACCCCAGCAGCAGCTTCTCGACCCGCAGCCGCGTGTGGTGCGACCGGTCCGGGATGCTCGCCCAGGTGTCGCGTTCACCGAAGAACTGCCCCGCGAACCGCCCCCCCGGCTCGATCGCCGACCGGATCACCTTCCAGAGCGCGTCGAACGCCTCGGGCCGGCAGAACGGCAGCGAATAGCTCGCGTTGAGATACCGGCACACCGGGATCGAACACGTCTCGAACGGCTCGAGCCGGGTTTCGAGATTCGGGTGCTCCAGCAGCCCCTCCCGCCGGGCGAAGTATTCGAACGCGGACTCGGTCCCGTCGATCGCGACGACGCGCCAGCCCCGTTTCAGCATCTCGGCCGTGTCGCGGCCCTCGCCGCAGCCCAGGTCGACCGCCAGCGGGGGCTCCTGCCCCTCAGCCGGGATGCCCTCACGGGCGAATGCGTCGAGCGCCCTGACGGCCGTCTCGCGCGGGCCCTTGCCCACGACGGCCTCGAAATACCCCGGCCAATGCCGGGTGAAGCCGTGCCGGAAGGCGGGGCCGGGGGACGCGGGCGGTGTGGGGGGTTGTTTCGTCATAGGCTGTATGCAATGTACCGGGATCTGCACGAGTTCGTCGGGGCTCTTGAGCGTAGCGGCGAGTTGATCACCATATCCGAACCCGTCTGCGCCGTTCTCGAAGTCGCCGAGATCGTCGACCGGGTAAGCAAGTCCCCCGCCCCCTCACCATCGAGCGCCGCCGCCGTGCGCAACGACCCGCAACACCACACGCTCGGCGGCCCCGCCCTGCTCTTCAACAACATCACGGGTGCCGAGTTCCCCCTGCTCATCAACGCCTACGGCAGCTATCGGCGCACAGAGATGGCCCTCGGGGTACCTCGGCTCTCCGAGCCGAGTCTGTCTTCGGGTTTCGAAGCCATCGCCGCCCGCATCGCCGAGCTCGTCACCCCCCGCCCCCCGCGCTCGTGGCGTGAAGCGCTCTCGATGGCCGGGTGGTTCGCGCCGCTGCTGAAGATCGGGCCGAGGCGTCGCAAGGGTCCGGGCGCATGCCAGCAGGTCGTGCGCACGGGCGACGAGATCGACCTGACCCTGCTGCCGCTGATCCGCTGCTGGCCGCATGACGGGGACCCCGAATCTCTGGGCTACCCCCCCGGCGTCAACGACGGGATCGAGGGCCTGGGCCACCCGGGCACGCGGCCTGACGAGTGGGACGCCGAGTTCCGGGGGCGGTACATCACCTTCGCGCACATCCACACGATCCACGCCGACGACGCGGCCGACCCGCGCCCCGCGTCGCACAACATCGGGATGTACCGGCTCCAGTTACTCGGCAAAGACCGGCTCGCGATGCACTGGCACATGCACCACGACGGCGCCCGCCACTGGCGCTCGTGGAAAAAACTCGGCAAGCCCATGCCCGTGGCGATCGCGTTCGGCGGCGAGAGTGTGCTGCCCTACGCCGCCACCGCGCCGCTCCCGCCCGGTGTCAGCGAGCTGCTGATGGCGGGCTTCCTCAACGGTCGCGGTATCGAGATGGTTCGCGCAAAGACGGTCCCGCTGTGGGTGCCGGCCAACGCCGAGATCGTCATCGAGGGTTTCGTGCGCACGGACGCGGGCGAGCCGGATTGGGACCCGACCGGCCACGAACCCCTCGGCCCCGGCGCCGTCTTCGAGGGCCCGTTCGGCGACCACACCGGATTCTATTCGCTGCCCGACCGCTACCCGATCGTCGAGGTGTCGGCGGTCACGCACCGGCGCGACGCGATCCTCCCCGCGACGATCGTGGGCCTGCCGCCGCAGGAGGATTACTACCTCGGCAAGGCGACGGAGCGTTTGTTCCTGCCGCTGCTGAAGGTGCTGGTGCCGGATATCGAGGACTACGACCTGCCGATGTTCGGGGCGTTTCATAACTGCGCGTTCGTGCGCATCGACAAGGCCTACCCGATGCAGGCGCGGCGCGTCATGCACGCGGTGTGGGGCGCGGGGCAGATGGCGTGGACCAAGTCGATCTTCGTCGTCTCGGATGATGTCGACGTGCACGACCAGCGGGCGGTGCTCGAAGCGGCCGCGAAGTTCTGCCGGCCCCTGCACGATGTCGAGGTCGTCCGCGGGCCGCTGGATATCCTCGACCACGCCGCCCCGCACCACGGAGCCGGCAGCAAGATCGGGTTCGACTGCACCCCGAAGTGGCCCGGCGAGGAAGCGGGCGGCGACCTGCCCCCGGCCCCGCGCCGCCTGCCCAGCACGGGCGAGATCGCGGCGTACACCGATCGCGTGCGCATGATCGACGGGGTCCTCGACGCGGCGGTGCCCGACGATGCCCCCGGCTGGCTGCTGATCGCGGTGGACCGCGGGCCGGATGAGCCGGAACGCGTCGGGCTGGGCCGGCGGGTGCTCGGAGAGGTGCTCGCGATGGACCCGGGCTTCACGCCGAGGCCGCCGTTCGTCGTCGCGGTGGGCCGGGGCGTGGATCTGGCCGCGGACGGCCTGTTCCACTGGCTGGCGAACATGGACCCGGGGCGGGACGTGATCCGCCATACCGGTGCGCACGGCGACACGCTCGCGTTCGACGCGACACCCAAGACCCCGGGCGACGCGAGCAACGGCGAGCCTGTCCGCGGCTGGCCCCCGGTGTTGACGATGGACCCGGAGATCGTCGAGCGGGTCGACGCGCGGTGGTCGGCCTACGGGATCGGGGCTTCTGCCGGGGCGCGGAATGCGATAGACTCTCCGCACAATGCGTGAGACGTTGATTTATCTCGACAACGCCGCGACCAGCTGGCCCAAGCCACCGGCGGTCTGCGAGGCGATGTGCGCATTCCTGCGCGATTCGGCCGGCAACCCGGGCCGCGGCGGGCACATGCTGGCCCGGGCGGCGAGCGAAACCGTCGAATCGGCCCGTCTCGCCCTGGCGGAACTGATCGCGGCGCCGGACCCGAAACGCGTCGTGCTGACCCACGGCTGCACCGACGCGCTCAACATCGCGATCCACGGGATCATGCGCAGCGCCATCGTCCGCTCGTGCGGCGAACGGCCGCGGGTGGTGTGTTCCTGCCTCGAACACAACGCCGTGCTGCGCACGCTGCACTGCTACGAGGGCAGCGGGCTGATCGAGCTGGACGTGATCGGGTGCGGGTCGGACGGGCTGATCGACCCGTCGGCGTACCTCGCCGAGTGCGACGAGCGGACCGTGCTGGCGTGCCTGACGCATGCGTCGAACGTGCTCGGGACGATCCAGGAGGTCGGCGTGATCGGGGCGGGGCTGCGCGAGCGTTCGCCGCGGGGCCTGTTCCTCGTCGACGTGGCCCAGACGCTGGGGCACCTGCCGATCGATGTCGAGGCCGGTCATGTGGACCTGATGGCGATCGCGGGCCACAAGGGCCTGCGCGGCCCGACCGGGACGGGGGCGCTCTATGTGGGGCCCCGGGCGTTCCCGGACGACCCCGATCAACCCCGTCTGTTCTGCGAGCGTCGCGGCGGTACGGGGATGAAAGCGCCGGGGCTGGAGATGCCGGGGGCGCTGCCCGACGCGCTCGAGGCCGGGACGATGAACGCCGTCGGGTTCGCCGGCCTGCTCGCGGCGATCGAGGCCGACGGGGGCGCCGACGACGCGGGCACGCACGAATCGGCCCTGCTGTCGCGGATGCTCGACGGGCTGCGGGCGATCGAGGGCGTGACCGTCTTCGGCCTGCCCGGGGTCGATGGCCGGATGCCGGTCGTGTCGTTCATCATCGACGGCGTGCACCCGCGCACGGCGGCGGACATCCTTGATCGCAAGCACAACATCGCGGTGCGGGGTGGCGTGCACTGTGCGCCGCTGGCGCACCGGGCGATCGGCACGGGCGAGGACGGCGCGGTGCGCGCGAGCATCGGGCCGATGAACACCGGGGAAGAAATCGACGCGTTCGTCGACGCGGTGGCACGGATCGCCGAGAGCGGGGGCGAATGAACGTCGGCACGCGCCCGCGAACGAGGTTCTTCCATAGATTCCTGGTGATTCTTGAGTTTCTGGAACAAGACCCGGGCGTGGTGTTCTCCCCCTCCATCCCTGATTTCCACAAAGAGGCCGAGCGGGAGCGAGGGCTCAAAAAAACACAGAAAACCCGAGTGGCGCAGAAGTGTTCTCTCTCGCTCGTGCTTGATGATGAAATGACCGCTCCCTCCCGGTCGCGGCTCCTTGTCGATGATGCGGGGCATCTTCCCAGTTACGAGCCCCGGGCGCAAGCCCGGGGACTCTCTTTTCTCCGCTCTCTCCTCCTCCTCATGGCTCGGGCGTCCGGCGTGTCTCCCCCCCTCCATCCCTCATCCCCCACAAAGAGGCCCGAGCGGGAGCGAGGGCTCAAGAAAACACAGAAAACCCGAGTGGCGCAGAAGTGTTCTCTTTCGCTCGTGCTTGATGATGAAATGACCGCTCCCTCC
>JALWOY010000038.1 GCA_027083355.1 Phycisphaerales bacterium
CACGACGATGGGCAGCCTGAGCAGCCGGACCGAGCGGACCCTCGTCGCGGAAGCAACGATCAAGGTGCTGGCCTACGCGGTCCGCCGCGACGAAGTCGCTGTCTGATATATGGTGTCTACAAAGCACTCGGAGAGCCGAGGTACCCGAGGCAGCGGGCTGGGTCGAGAAAGCCCTCGCTTCCGCTCGGGCCTCTTTGGGGAATGAGAGATGGAGATGGGGAAGCGACGGGCTGGAAGCCCGTCCCACGAGATGGAGGAGGAAGAGGAGAATCAGGAGCCCCTCACCCCGGCCCTCTGGCCGCAGGGCGGGGAGAGGGGGGCGAAAACTCCCGGCTTTTTTGGCAGAATGCACGAGAATCTTCTGGAATATGTATTCCGTGGCGAGGCAATGCGGGTGACAGGATTCGAACCTGCACGGCCTGATAAGGGCCACGGGGACCTAAACCCCGCGCGTCTGCCAGTTCCGCCACACCCGCTGTCGGTGCGTTGGCCGCGAAAGTCACGGCGTCCGCCGGGCAACGATACCATTGACGGAGCCCGGACACCGGCGGTCTGGTCTGAGGAAACGACCGCGGTGCAGAAGAAAGGGTCGAGCCATGCACCCAGCACGATTCTCCGCGATGTATCTCGCGCCGATTCCGTTGCGGCTCGTCCTGGCCGTGACGTTTATCTGGGCCGGTCTGGGCAAGTTCGTCGCCCCGATCGAGGTTCAGGGTGAACGGGCCGCCCTGCTGGCGAATATGGGCTACACCTTCCCGAACACCCCCACGAGAATCCCCACGAGAACCCCAACGAACGCGCCTGCGCAGTCTCCTTCAAAGACCCCGGAAAAGCCGCTCCCCCCCACGACGGCGGATCCCGAGGGCGGTGATGCGGGCACGCCCACCCGTCCGACTGGCGAGACCCCGTCTCCGCCGGGATCGAGTCCGCCGGGGCTGTTGCAGACGGAGCCCGTCGCCGGGGGCGAGTCGGGGGCCGGGCCATTGCAGCCTTCGGTGATGCACACCGCGGCGGATTATCCTGAGCCGATCCGGGTGCGTCGGCTTTACGGGATCGCGTTGTTGACGTACGCGGCGGCGCATCCGGTCGCGGCCGAAGCCGGGGGCACCCCGCCGCCGCCGATCTGGCCCGAGTGGGCCGCTCGGGGTCGTTGGCCGATCGTCATCGCCTGGTTCGCGGCGATTACGGAGGTGGTCGCGGGGGTGTTTGTGCTCGTGGGGCTGCTGACCCGGCTGTCTGCGCTGGCCATCGCCGGGGTCATGCTCACCGCGATGTGGCTGACCGAGCTCGGGCCCGCGATCCAGTCCGCCCAGACGATTCTCGGTTTTCTCCCGAAGCATGATCCGTGGGATATCGCCGCGTGGAGCACACTGCTCTGGCAGGTTGCTCTGCTCGGCGCGTCCGTTGGGCTGTGTTTCGCCGGGCCGGGGGCGCTCTCGCTCGACCGCGTCCATTCACGCGACGACGACGAGTTCGAGGACGACGACGAAGACGAGTGATGCACGAACCACGCTCACGACTGCTGCGACGCTCGATCCTCCCGTCGGCCGTCTCGATCGCGCTGCACGGGCTGTTGTTGCTGCTGATCCTCGGCGTCACGATCGACCGGCTCTCGCCCGCCAAGCCCGACGGCCGGACGCTGCTCGAGCTCGACTCCACGCCGGGCATCCCTTCGAAGGTACCCGGCGCCCCGCCGCGATCGACCCCGGCTTCTGATTTGCCCGAGACATCGGCCGCGACATCGGCCGCGACATCGCCCGCAGCAGCACCCGAGCCTGCGATGAGCGAGGCGGCCCGCGCCTCGGCCGCGGAGTCCCTCGCCGGGGATGCCATTGTCCCCCCCGAGTTCACCGCATCGATCACGGCGCCGCCCCCGATCGCCGCCGCGGCCCCGACCGCCCCTGCGGCCACGTTCGCGGGCCTGCACGCCCGGGCCGCGACGCGCATCGTGTATGCCGTCGACACTTCGGGTTCGATGGTCCACACGCTGTCGTTCGTGCTTGACGAGCTGGCCCGTTCGATCTCCCGGCTGCAACCGACGCAATCGTTCCAGGTCGTGCTGTTCGGGGAAAAACCCGACGCGCCGCCGTTCCGGATGCCGCCCGTCGAGGCGGGGCGGGATGGGCTGATCCGGGCAACCCCCCGCAACCGTCTGAAGGTGATCGAGTGGCTGCCGGGGGTCATCGCGGGTGGGCGGTCCAACCCCGTCGAGGGCCTGCGCGCCGCGATCGCGCTCAAGCCGGACCTGATCTTCGTGCTCGCCCGGAGCATCCAGCGGACGGGCGTCGACGCGGACGCGACCGGGCGGGTCGAGCGTGTGCTGGCCCGGCTCGACGCGCTCAACCCCGTCGACCCGAAGACGGGTCGGCGGCCCATCGTCATCAAGACCATCCAGTTCATCGACGAGGACCCCACCGGGCTGATGCAGCGCATCGCCCGCGCCCACGGCGACGGCGCGGGGTCGTATCGCCTGCTCACGCCCGAGGCGCTGGGCGACGACCCCGAGCCGATCGTCCACGCCGAGCCGCTGCCCGAGTCGCTCGAACGTGCCATCGCGGACGCCGGGCGCGATCTGGCATCGGTGGACCGCACGCTTGCGTCGGTGGCGGTGTTGTCGGGTGTCGCGACGGAAGAAGAGGCCCGCGCCGTCGCCGATGCCGCCCGGTCGGCTCTCGACGCGCTGGCCGGGGCGCCCCCGGCGAGCATCCGCGCCGCGGACTGGCGGGCGCAGCTGCTGCGTGGCCGGGCGGCGTTGCTCGCGGCGGTGCTCGAGACGGACGGCGACCGCCGGCTCGATCTCGCCCGGCGCGCGATCGCCGACGTCGCCCCGCTTCCGATTGTCGATCCGCGGGCCGACGCGGTGCGCGAGATCACTCTCGCGTTGGCCCGGTCGCTGACCGGCGCGGCCCGGCGCGCACACGACGATCTTCTCGCGCTGATCCGCAACCGCGACGACGCGGGGCTGGATCCGGCGACCGTCGCCGGGGCGCGTCTGGCGTTGCTCGCCGCGGCCGACCGGATCGGGCCGCGATCGCCCGAGGCTCAGCGTGACCGGGACGCTTTGTCGCGACCGATCATCGCCGACCCGCGCGACGATAGGGTGTGGCCCGATGCGGCCTGGCGTTCGCTCGCGGGTGCGGCGCTTGCGCGGAGTTTTCTGGAAGCGGGCTCTCCCGTCGATACGGCGCTGGCGCCGCTGCGGGCGATGCTGCACGACAGGAGCCTGCCCGATGAACACAAGCGGGGGTTGCTCTACCCGAGATTGGCCGTGGTGTCGCGGGATCTGCCCGAGCCGCCGCCCGACGCCCTACGTGCGATGGCCGAGTACGCGGCGTGGACGGGCCGGGTCGATGATGCGGTCTCGCTTTTTCTGAGGCTCGCCGACGCCGATCCTGCGATGCGCGCCGAGGCCACGCGCAGCGCGGCCGTGCTGCTCGATCGGCGTGGCGGGCCGGGCGATGCCGCCCGCGCGCGTGCGTTGTTGATCCGATACGCGGGGGAGAACCCCGACGACGCGGCCGACGCGTTGACGCTGGCGATGTCCCGCCCCGGCGCGACGCCCGAGCAGCTCCGCACCGCGATCGAGATCGTCCCCGATCACGAGCAGGCCGACCGCTGGCGGTTCGAACTCGCGTCGATCGAGCGCGGGGAGGCGGGGCTGGCGATTCTCGACGGTGTGCGCTCGCCCACCGACGCGACGCGCGCTCTCCAGCTCCGGCTCATCGACGAACTGCTCGCCGGGTCGAGGGCGGGCGACCGCGAGCTGCTCCTCCGCGCCGCGGCGCTGGCCGACAGCCTCGGCACGAGCCTTTCCGACACGCGCCGGGTCGAACTCGCCGGATCGCTGCTCGAGAGCGACCCGAAGCGGGCGTTGGAGACGCTCGACCCGATTGGGCCGGGTTCGCCCGAGGCGGACCGGGCGGACCTGCTGCGTCTGCGTGCCCGTCTCGCGCTGGGCTGGGACGCCGAGGCGTTCGAGACGGCGCGAGATCTGGCCGCGAGGCGGGAAGCCGACGCCGACGCGGTTTTTTGGGAGGCCGAGACGGTCTGGCTCGAACTGGGCGCCGCGCGGGGCGGGCCCGAAGCGCGTGACGCGGCGAGGGCGCGGATCGCCCGTCTCCGCCTCGTCCACCCCGACCTCGGGGGTGAACCCTGGCGTGCGAGACTCGAAGCCGTCGCGCGGTAGAGCAATCTGCACAAGGCATCGCCGGCCTCGTTCTGCGTCCGTCGCGCCTTGTCGTGCGTCGCTACACTCGCGCCGATGCCGAGTGATGGAGCACCAGACACGCTGCCCGACCCGCTCGCCCGAGCACTGCCCGGGCGGTTCATCGTCTTCGACGGGCCCGACGGGTCGGGCAAAACGACGCAGCTGAACAGGCTCGCCGCCGCCGCCCGACGCGCCGGGCTCGACCCCGCCGTCGTCCGTGACCCCGGCGGCACCCACGTCGGCGAGCGCATCCGCGAGATCCTGCTGGAACACTCGAGCGAGGACATCGGCGCGCGCACGGAAATGCTCCTCTACATGGCCAGCCGGGCGCAACTGGTCGCCCTGCGCATCGCGCCGGCCCTCAGCGCCGGGCGGTGCGTGCTCGCCGATCGGTTCTACTCCTCGACGCTCGCCTACCAGGGCACCGCCGGCGGGGTCCCCGCAGAAGAAATCATGCAGGCCGCCATGATCGCCTGCGGCCGGCACCGCCCCGACCTCACCGTCATCTTCGACGTCGACGAGGACACCGCCGCGGCGAGGCTCAGCCCGTTGCTCGACCGCATGGAGGCCAAGGGCCGGGCGTTCCACGCCCGCGTCCGACGGGGCTACATCGAACAGGCCGAGAACGACCCCGAGCGGGTGGTGCTCCTCGACGCAACCCGGAGCGAGGACGAGGTCTTTGCCGATCTCGTCTCGACCCTCACCTCGCGGCTCGTCGAGCGGGCGGGGGGGACGCCGTGAACCCGCTGCTGGCCGCCGGCGTCGGGTTTCTGCTCGGGTCGATCCCATTCGCCCTGTTGATCGGGCTGGCCCGTGGGGTGGACATCCGCACGATCGGGTCGAAGAACCCCGGGGCGACCAACCTCGGGCGCGCGTTCGGGTTGCGGTGGTTCCTGCTGTGCTTCGCACTCGACGCCGCCAAGGGGTTCGTGCCGACGTTTCTTTATGGCTTGCTCGCGGGCCTGATCGGGGCACCGTCGATCGAGCCGACAGATTCGCTCGTCTGGCTTGGCGTGATGGCCTGCCCCGTTCTGGGGCACATGTTCAGCCCGTGGATCGGGTTCAGAGGCGGCAAGGGCGTCGCGACCGGGCTGGGGAGCATGCTCGGGGTTTACCCCCTGCTGACCATCCCCGCGTTCGGGGCGCTGGTGGTTTTCGCCGCCACGCTGGCGGCCTGGCGGTACGTCAGTCTGGCGAGTGTGCTGGCGGCGTCGAGTCTGCCGCTGTGGGTGTGGTATTTCTTTTCGCTGCTGCGGAAAGGGGTGCCGGCGGATTCGTCGGTGCAGCCACCGGAATCGTGGCCTTATCTGCTGGTGACGATCCTGTTGGCGGGACTCGTGATCTTCAAGCACCGCTCGAACCTGTCGCGGATCGCCTCGGGGACGGAGCCGCGGGTGGGCGGTGCGTCCGAGAAGGGCGCGTGAATTCGTTGTGAAGCGCCGTGTTGAACTGATTCCGTGCGCACGGATGGGCCGATAGATCAGGAGTCGGGCAGGGAGGCCCGCCGGTTGATCGTCGCAGACCGCGCAACTTGTGCGCCGGCGTCGAGATTCACCCCTTCCGGCGAATCGGGCCGCCTCCTGTTTCCGACAGTGTCCCGTGCAGGGTGCGACGGAACGGAGGTCTCGCGATGCTGCACATTGTGTTTGACGATGATACGGCCGACGACAAGCTGCGCCCCATCCCGTTCCCGAGGGAACGCGTCACCCGCCACGCCGTCGGTCGGGATGCGGGCCGAAGCTCCGAAAAGGATGCGGGCTGGATGGCCGAGCGGGCACTGGAAAAGGTGCAGTCGAAGATCGACGAGCTGGACGGCCTGCTGAGCGACCCCCTGCCCTTCCCGGGCCGGGACGACGACGACGGCCCCTGGGCGGCGTAACGCCGCGGATCATCTGGATTCCAGATCATTCCCGTGCTCTCCGGAACAAGGCGCGAGCGAGTGTGATACGAAACACGATAACTTCTCGTGCGTGATCTTTTCTCGGTAATCATGGTGTGGAGTGTCAGGATTCACCGCTGAGGTCGCGGAGGGCCGCGGAGTAGATTCTGTTTCACACTGCTTTCGAAGTCTTTGAGCTCTTTGCGACCTTTGCGTTGAAATCATTTCTCCGCGCTCTCCGCGTTGATCCCCTCGGCGCCGCCAGACGCACGAGAACATTTTGGGATATGTATAATAACCTGTTTATCGTGTCGGCGGGTGGCACTGTTCACGGCTCGTGAGCACGGACAACTTGTTGCCGTCGCTCGCGTTTCAGCAGATGCACACCGACCGGCAAGCTGCCGATGCCGCCCATAGAGGTTGACCGGTGTCTCCAGCCGAAGCCCCTATGCCCTCGTGATGTTCAGATCGTGCGCAGGCGGTCCTCGATCAGATCCAGCCCGAGGTTGGCGCATCCGCCGAGCGAGACGCGGGCGTCGATGCTCCCGGAGGCGTCGGCCGTGCCGGTGGCGTCGCCGATCTCCTCGGCCGCTCGGCGGTACGCGTCCCGGAAGGGCACCCCCTCGGTCGAGAGCCGCACCGCCCGGTCGGTGGCGAGCATGGCCCGGTCGATCGCGTCTTTCATGCGCCCGGTGTGCAGTGTGCATGTTTCGATGAGCGGCGGGACGTGCCGCAGTGCTTCGAGTGTCACCCCCGCCGCGCGGATCAGCGGGGCTTTGGTGCACTGGAGATCCCGGTGGTAGCCCGAAGGGAGGGCGACGATCTGCTGGATCTCGGCGAGCGCGCCCCCCACGGCCGCGGCCGAGGCGCGGAGGAGCTCGGCCATATCGGGGTTCTTCTTGTTGGGCATGATCGACGACCCGGTGACGAAGGCGGGGCCGAGAGTGACGAAGCCGAATTCCTGCGTGCTGAAGATCGAGAGATCCCACGCGAGCCGGCGGACTTCCTGCATCGCCTGCCAGAGGGCCGCGAGGACCTGGTGCTCGACGCGGCCCCGCGAGGCCTGGGCGGCCATGGGGTTGATCTGCAGGCGGTCGAAGCCCAGATCCTCGGCGACCCGATCCCGCGCCAGGGGCAGGTTGACGCCGTAACCCGCGGCGGTGCCCAGCGGGCAGGCGTCGATCCAGCGGCGCGTCAGGGCGCACAGCGAAGCGGCGTCGGCGAACGACTCGGCGAACGAGCCCATCCACAGCCCGACGGTCGACGGCACGGCCCGCTGGAGATGCGTGTAGCCCGGCATCGGCGTGCGCTCGTGCCGCCGGGCGAGACCGATGGCCGCCCGACCCGCGTCGATGAGCGAACGCTTCGCCGTGTCGAGCACGTCGAGCATATACAGACGCAGCGCGACGGCGACCTGATCGTTGCGCGAACGCCCGAGGTGGACCCGCTTGCCGGTATCCCCGAGTCGCTCGACGAGATAAGACTCGATGGCGGAATGGCCGTCCTCGAAACGTTCATCGAGGATGAACGTGCCGTTGTGGAACGCGCCGTCGAGTTCGCCGAGGGTGTCGTCGATCGCGTCGGCTTCGTCGGGTTTCAGCAGACCGATCGCGCGGAGGCCGCGGACGTGCGCGCGCGTCGCGCGGATGTCGTAGACGAACAGCTCGCGGTCGAGGCGGACGTCGTCGCGGCTCATGAAAGCCATCGCGTCGGCGTGGGCCGCGTCCGGCTCGTGCGCGTGTTTCGCCCAGATCGGGGTGGTCATCCGTCGTCCCCGTCGTCCCCGTTGATCATGGCGGTCAGGCCAGTCTGCTCGCTCAGGCCCCGGGCGATATTGATGTTCTGGATCGCCTGCGAAGCCGCGCCCTTGCGGAGGTTGTCGATGGTGCAGACCGCGGCGACCTCCGTGGGCCGGTCGGGGTTGACGCTGAGCCCGCCGATCGCGGCCCCGTCGCGCCCCACGATATCCTGCACGCGTGGGACCTCGTCGCCGGTCAGCTCGATGAACGGCTCCCCCGCGTAGGCATCCTCGTACACCGACGAGAGCCCGCCGACCGAGATCGGCTCGACAAGCTCGGCCTGCACGGTCATCGTGATGCCCCGGAAGAACGGCGCGACGTGGGGCGAGAACCGCACGCCCCGGCCGAGGTGGCGGGCGATCTCGCGTTCGTGGGTGTGGTCGACGAGCGTGTAGGGCAGCACGCCGTTGTTCAGGGCGCGGTGGTCGTTCCGGGGGGAGCGTTTTTTGCCCGCTCCGGAGTAGCCGGAGACACCGAAACAGTGCGGTGCGCCCGCCAGCAGGGGCAGCAGCGGGCGGAGGGCGAGCTGCGCGGCGGTGGCGTAGCAGCCCGGGTTGCTGATCCGCGTCGCCCTTGCGATCGCGTCCCGGTTGTGCTCGGACAGGCCATAGGTCCAGGCGTCATCGAACCGCTCGTCGGCGCTCATGTCGACGATGAGCGACGGGGGGTTGGGCGATGCCTCGATCTGCTCGACGAACGGCGTGGCCGCGCCGTCGGGCAGGGCGAGGATCACGATGTCGGCGTTCCGCCGGGCGACGTCTTCCGGGGTCAGGTGCTCGAACCGTTTGCCGCCGAACGAGACCTTGGCGTGCTCGGCAATCGCGGCGCCCTCGAAGAGGCGCGACGAGGCGTAGGTCAGGTCGAGCAGCGGATGGGCACCGATCATCTCGAGCAGCTCGACCCCCACATAGCCTCGGGCGCCGACGAGACCGACCGTCATGGTTTCGAGCATCGGGGACCGGGGCGGTTCCGATCGGTGTTCAACCCGCATGCGTGCCCTCCTTTCGGGGGATGGGTTTGGGTTCGATGAACGAATGGCCGAGTGAGAGCGCGTCGGCGATGCAGGCCTCGATGCGCTCTCGGCCCTCGACGCCGGTCCAGAAGACGAGCCACTCCGGGGCACGGTGCATCCCGTCGGCGCGTGCGAGATACCACTTGTTGGCGGGGTTGTCGGGTCGGGAACGCCAATAGAGGCTCGGGTGGTCGTGCCTGATGCGGTTCCAGAGCTTGGCGCCCAGGCCGAGGCCCTGTGCCCGTTCGCTGATGGCGAGTTTGTCGAGATAATGCCCGGGGTCTCGTGCTTTGATGACCGCGATGGCGGTGTCGTCGCCGCCCAGATAGATCCGTGCATCGCCGACGGTGTCGAGGTAGCCCGGGTCGAGGGCTTTGCCGAAGCTCGATTCGAGCAGCCGGGTGATCTTTTCACGGTCGAGCCCGTCCAGCCCGGTGCACACGCGGATGGGTGTACCCCGGCGGACGAGGGTGCCTGAGCCTTTGTGGGTGAACAGTTCGCGGGCGACCCTTGCCGGGGTGGTGATAGAGACCGACGCGTGATCGCCCAGCCCGCGGAGCAGGCTGTCGATCTCGACCAGTTTGCGGGCCATCCCCCCCGAGACCACGCCCCCGGCGATCAGGCGGTCGAGATCCTCGGCCGTGTCGATCGCGGGGATGACCCCCCCGTCGGGGCCGAGGATGCCGCCGGTGGGCGTCAGGTAGATCACCTTGCGGGCGTCGAGCGCGAGCGCGAGCGCCCGGGCGGCGGTGTCGGCGTTGACGTTGAGCAGAGACCCGGCCTCGGAGGTGCCGACAGGAGAGAGAACGGGCAGGTACCCCCGCTCGGCGGCGCTGATGATCGGCTCGGTCTCGACGCGGACGACCTCACCGACGCGGCCGAGTTCGGGGCGGTCGGTCGGTGCCGCGTGGAAAACACCCGTGGGCACGGGCCGGGCGCGCACGCCTCGGCTGTCGATCGCCTCGGCCAGCGTCGCGCCGGTCCTCTGGAAGACGCGGTGCGCGGCGTGCAGCACTTCGGGCGTGGTGACGCGCAGGCCGTCGATGAACCCCGATTCGATGCCCATCGCGTCGAGCGCCTCGTTCAGCTGTGGGCCGCCGCCGTGCACGACGACCGGGTTGAGCCCGACGCGGTGGAGGAAGACGAGGGCCGAGGCGAGCTCGTCGAGATCGTCGGCGATCACACCGCCCCCGACCTTGACGACGGCGAACCGGTTACCCCCGGTGTACTCGCGGAGATAGCGGTCGACCTCGGCCCGGCCGCCGAGGTTGTGCAGCAGGTTGACGACGATCTCACGGAGCACAGGCGACCCCCTCCGTCCGGTCCGGATCGGGCGACGACGGGCCGGCCCCCGAGCGGATGATCCCGCGGTACACCTCGGCGCACCGGGTGAGATGGTCCGTCTCGACATACTCATCGGCGGTGTGGGCCCGGGCGATATCCCCTGGGCCGATGACCACGGCGGGCAGGCCGGCGGCGGCGAACAGCGCCGCCTCGGTCCAGAAATCCACGTCCGGGCCGCGCTCGAGGCCCCAGTGATCGATCGCGGCGACCGCGGCGGTGCCCGCGAGCAGCGGCGGGGCCATGAACCGATCGGTCCACGCCGCCTCGGTGTCATCCGGGAGAATCGATTTCACCAGATCGACCGCGGCGCTCGCCCGCGTCAGCGCGTCGGGTTCGGGCGCGGGCCGGAACCCGAACCGCATCGCCGCGTCGGAGGCGACGACATTCGACGCCGACCCGCCGCGGATCATGCCGATATTGAATCTGCTGTCGGCGAGCGATTGGTCGGCGATGTCGAGCGCCCGGGCCGCCCACCGGATCGCCGCGTGCGTGGCGCTTGTGCGCATGGCATCGGCCCTCGACGTGTGCCGCGCGCATCCCCCGAACGTGACCTCGAACGAGGCGAACCCGCGGTGCTGGAGCACGGGGGCGCAGCGGGTCGGCTCGGCCACGACGACGACCCCCGGATCGAAGCCGCGTGTGTCGAGAAAGTGCCCCACGCAGGCCCCCTTGCCCCCTTCCTCGTCCGTCGTCAGCAGGACCGCGACGGGTTCCTCGGTCGCCTCCATCGCCGCGAACAGCGAGGCCGCGGCCCCCTTGATGTCGCACGCGCCCAGGCCGTAGACCCGGTCGCCCTCGACCGAGAGGGCGAACGGGTCACGCCGCCACCGCGGATCGGCCCGGACGGTGTCGAGATGGACATTGAACAGGACATGCGCGCAAGCCGGCCGGCCCCTGACGGCGAGCACGTCGACGCACCCACCGCCGAGATCCTCGACGGCGACCTCGCACCCGAACGCTTCGAGCACCTGCACCGAGTACGCGATCGCGGGGTGCGTCCGGGTCAGCGTTTCGGCGGGGTCCGAGGTATCCGCCGCGACCAGCACGCGCAGATGTTCGAGCACGCGATCGATCACGCCGACACCCCCGTATGCTGCTTGAACTCCGTCAGAACGCCGAGCGGATCGGCCCCGCCCCGTCTCGCGGCGGCCGCGGCGCCGAGCGCCGACGCGTTGCCCGCGATCCTGATGAACCCCTCGGCGTCGGCGGCACTCCAGCCCGCCCGCTGCGCGTACACCGCTTCATCATCCGTCAACGCGTTGTCGGTCTCGACCGCGACCGGCAGACACAGCCCGCCCTCGGACTTCAGCACGACCGTGCCCGTGACGTTGGCCTGCGTCGAGGTGATGAACGCCTCGATATCGGCCCGCAGGGGCTCGTAGAACAACCCGCCGAAAACCAGCCTGGCCCACTCCGCCGCGGCCTGCGCCTTGAACCGGTTCTGGAGTTTGGTCAGCGTCAACTCCTCGAGCGCCCTGTGCGCGGTCAGCAGCGCCTCGAGGCCGGGGCATTCGTACACGATCCTCCCCTTGAGGCCCACGATTGTGTCGCCGGTGTAGATCCCCCGCCCGACGCCGTAGGCACCGAACCGCTCGTTCAGCAGCGAGAGGATCTCGACGCCCTCCATCGGCCGGCCGTTGATCATTCTCGGCACGCCCCGCTCGAAGCCGACCTCGACACGCAGCGGCTCGACGGGCCACGCGGCGCGGGGGCGGGTGAGCTTGCGGGTGCCCTCGCCCGGCTCTCGCAGTTCATCGATCTCGGACCCGGAGACCGTGACCCCGAGCACGTTCTCGTTGATCGTGTACGCCTTCGCCTCCTCGGGGACCGTGAACCCGCGAGACATGAGATCGTCCATCTCGTAGCGACGCGGGGAATCGGTGAGCGCCTGGATCTCGCGGATCGGGGCGAGGATCGGCAGCCCGCTCAGGCAGCGGATGGACTGATCGAAACGGAACTGGTCGTTGCCCATCGCCGTGCAGCCGTGCGCGATCGCCGATGCGCCGAGCCGGTGCGCCAGGTCGACCGCGGCCGCGGCGATCACGTAACGATCCGAACACAGCAAGGGGTATCGATCCATGTACTTCGCCCCGGCGCGGACGAACGGGACGACGAACGTCTCCCACAGAACGGGGCCGGCGTCGATCGTCGTGTGCCCCGCGGCGCCGAGCGACTCGGCCCGTTCACGGACGGCGGCGCGTCCGGCCTCGTCCGTCCCCCCGGTGTCGACGAAGACGGTGTGGACGGCATAGCCCTTGTCGATCAGATAGGGCACGCAGAACGAGGTGTCGAGCCCGCCCGAGAACGCGAGGACAACCATGGGTTTGTCGGACATGCTGTGCTCCGGTGTGGCGCGGGTGACTAGTTCTGTCCGCCGATGAGCGAGGCCATCAGCGCCTTCTGGACGTGCAGACGGTTCGCCGCTTCTTCGATGATGAGCGAGCCGGGCGAATCCATCACCGCGTCGGTCGCCTTGATGTTCCGCCGCGCGGGCAGGCAATGGCTGAACACGGCGTTGTTGGTCAGGGCCATTTTCTGTTCGTCGACGATGAAGTGCCTGTTGGCGTCACGGATCGGCTTCTCGTCTTCCCACCGCCCGTAGAACGGAATCGCCCCCCAGCTCTTGGCGTACACCACGTCGGCCCCCGAGTACGCCGACTCGATGTCATGGCTGACCGTGAACGAGCCGCCCGAATCCGCGGCGTTCCGCGCGGCGGCGTCCATGTACCGCTCGTCCAGCAGGAACCGCTCGTCCGGGCAGAGCAGCGTCACGTCCATCCCCGCCCGCGTCGCGATCATCGCCGCCGAGTTCGCCACGGCGGTGTTGAGCGGCTTGGGGTGATAGGTCCACGTCAGCACATACTTCTTCCCCCCGAGATCATCGGTCCCGAAATGCTCGCGCAGCGCCATCAGGTGGGCGAGCTCCTGGCACGGGTGGGTGATCGTCTCCATATTCACCACGGGCACCCCGGCGTGGGCCGCGAAGGCGCGGATGACCGTGTCCTCGCGGTCGACCGACCAGTCACGGAACTTGGGGAAGCAACGAACGGCGATCAGGTCGCAATACCGCCCCAGCACGCGGGCCGCCTCGCGGACGTGTTCCTCGGCGACGCCGTCCATGATCGCGCCGTCGGCAAACTCGATCGGCCACGCCGCCCCGCCCGGCTCGAGCACGACCGCGTGGGCCCCCATCTGCCACGCGCCGATCTCGAACGATGCCCTCGTCCGCAGCGACGGGTTGAAGAAGACCAGCGCGACGGTCCGGCCCGCGAGCAGCGGCTGGATCGGTCGCTCCTTGAGGCGGACCGCGTGGTCGATCAACGCCGAGAGATCGCCGAAGGACCAGTCCTGCGTGGTGATGAAATGCCGGGTCATACGCCCTCCATCGATGCGGTGAGTTGCGAGGCCAATGCCGACGCCGCCCTGGCCGATCGCGTGGCGATCATGATGGTGTCATCCCCCGCGACACACCCGACCATGCCGCGGGGCGAGGCGGCGTCGAGCTCGCTCGCGACCAGGCCGGCGTGACCCGGTGCCGTGCGGACGACCACCAATGCCGAGGCGGGTTCGATGCCCACGGCGTGCTCGCGGAGGGTGCGCGCCAGCCGCCCCGGTGCCGCGGCCGGATCGGGCCGCGTCCCCCCCGGCAGCCGGTATCCGCCCCGACTGCGGACCGCGCCGATCGCGGCCAGATCGCGGGAAACGGTCGCCTGCGTGACGTTCTCCCCCGCCGCGCGGAGCGCCTCGACGAGCTGCTCCTGCGTCGCGGGCGGACGGTCACGGAGGATCCGGGCGAGCAGGGCGTGTCTGCGGGCGCGTGGCATGGGGCAGTCTATCGCGGTGTGCATGATTATGCAAGTCAAAGTATAAAATTTCTTTCCCCGCCCGACGGGAGGGCACCGGCCGGTGTTCGGGGCCGGCGCGTCACACGGACCCGGGAACAACTCGCGCGTGTTGACCAGACCCGGGCGCAAGCCGGGGTGATCGCTCGTCCGACGTGTTTTCCGCGTCAGGGTTTCGTGGTGTGAGCGAGGGAGGTCGACCACGCGCCGATGGGTGAACATCGTCGTCCGTCCGGCCACAGAATCGCGGATTCGATCGGGCCCGGCGAGCTATCATTCCGTAAGCCACACCGGCCATTGGGGTACCGACCGATGCGTCCCGCCGACCCCGAGAGAACCGACCACAGAACAGGCCAATCCTTGCGGCTGCCGCTCGTGGATACGTGCGGGCTGGCTCCGTGTCGGCCCATCGCGTGGAAACCGCACGAACGAGGTGACGTATGTCTGGCAACATCGCGCAAACAGCCGAGCAGGTCTGCGGTGCATTCGGCGATGATCCGGCGCGGCTGATGGACATCATCCGGGGGGTGCAGCAGCGGCTGGGGCACGTCCCGGACGCCGCGATCGACGCGGTGGCGAGGCGTGTCGGGCGGGCGCGGGTCGATGTCGAGAGCGTGGTGAGCTTCTACGCGTTCTTCAGCAAGGAACCCAAGGGCAGGATCGTGATCCGGCTGTGCGACGACGTGATCGACCGGATGTTCGGTTACGACGCCGTCCGGGCCGCGTTTGAAGAAGAACTTGGGATCACGCTGGGCGAGACAACGCCCGACGGCAGGTTCACGCTCGAACGGACGGCGTGCATCGGGATGTGCGATCAGGCGCCGGCGGCGATGATCAACGACACGATCGTGACGTGGCTTTCGACCGACAAGGCGCGCCGGATCGTCTCCGAACTGCGGGAACACATGACGCCGGAGCGGCTGGTCAAGCGGGTCGGCGGGGGCAACAACGGGCACCCGTTGATCCGCGCGATGGTGCACAACTCGATCCGCCGTCCCGGGCCGTTGATTTTCAGCGAGATCAACCGTGGCGAGGCGATCCGCAAGGCGCTTTCGATGTCGCCGGCGGAGGTGATCCGCGCGATCAAGACGGCGCGTCTCCGCGGCCGGGGCGGCGCGGGTTTCCCGACGGGGCTGAAGTGGGAGTTCACGCGTTCGGCGTCCGGCGATCGGAAGTTCGTGATGTGCAACGCCGACGAGGGCGAGCCGGGGACGTTCAAGGACCGCGTGCTGCTGACAGAGCGGGCCGACCGTGTGTTCGCGGGGATGACGATCGCGGGGTACGCGGTCGGGGCTTGCGAGGGGGTGATGTATCTGCGCGGGGAGTACGCGTACCTGCTCCGGTATCTCGAGGACGTGCTCGAGAAACGCCGCGCCGACGGGCTGCTCGGGCGCGGGGTGATGGGCCGGGATGGTTTCGATTTTGATATCCGCATCCAGCTGGGGGCGGGGGCCTATGTGTGCGGCGAGGAGACGGCGTTGCTCAGCTCGTGCGAGGGGATGCGGGGCGACCCGAAGAACCGCCCGCCGTTCCCGGCGCAGAAGGGGTATCTCGGCTGCCCGACGGTCGTCAACAACGTCGAGACGCTCTGCTGCGTCACCAAAATCCTGGAGGTGGGCCCGGCGACGTTCAACATGTACGGCACAAGCCGCAGCGCGGGGACGAAACTGCTGTCGATCTCGGGCGATTGCGACAGCCCGGGCGTGTACGAGATCCCGCTGGGCACGCCGCTGGGTGAGGTGCTGGAGATGTGCGGGGGGACGCGGGCCAAGGCCGTGCAGGTGGGCGGGCCGAGCGGACGCCTCGTGGGCCGCGACGGGTTCGACCGGCTGATCTGCTTCGATGATCTGGCCACGGGCGGCGCGTTGATCGTCTTCGGGCCCGACCGCGACATCCTGGAGATCGTGTCGCGGTACATGGCCTTTTTCGTTGATGAATCGTGCGGGTATTGCACGCCGTGCCGGGTGGGCAACGTGCTGATCAAGCGCGGGGTGGACGCGATCATCGCGGGGCGGGCCGAGCCGCGGGATCTGGAGCAGCTCGAGGACCTGTGCCGCACGGTGAAATCGACGAGCCGGTGCGGGCTGGGGCAGTCATCGCCGAACCCCCTGGTGACGGCGTTGGAGTCTTTCAGGCCGGAGATCGAGGCGCGGCTCAGGGCGGACCCGAACGGGTACCGCCGTTCGTTCGACCTGAGCCGGGCGGTGCGCCCGACGGAACAACTCGTCGGGCGCAAGTCGGTGCATACCTGAGCCCGCCCCGCGCAGCAGCGATGGGCTCACCCGCGCCCCGGGCGGAACGGGGCGGACAGGAAGGACCCGCGATGAGCGAGACATTCACATTCACGATCGACGGCGTGGAGGTCGAGGGCGAGCCGGGCCAGACGATCCTCGAAGCGGCGCAGGCCGCGGGGATCTATATCCCCCGCCTGTGCCACAAGGACGGGCTGGAACCCTGGGGCGGGTGCCGGGTGTGCACGGTGACGGTCAACGGCCGGTCTGCCTCGGCGTGCACCCAACCGGCGGCGGCGGGGATCACGGTCGAGAACGAGACGGACGAGCTGGTCGACATGCGCCGCGGCATCATCGAGATGCTCTTCGTCGAGGGCAACCACTTCTGCATGTTCTGCGAAAAAAGCGGCAACTGCGAGCTGCAGGCGCTGGCGTACCGGCTCGGGATCGCCGCGCCGCGGTACGAGTATCTCTGGCCGACGCGGGACGTGGACGCTTCGCACCCGGACGTGCTGCTCGACCGGAACCGGTGCATCCTGTGCGCACGCTGCGTGCGCACGAGCCGGGACCTCGACGGCAAACAGGTGTTCGGTTTCGTGGGCCGTGGCCCGGGCAAGAAGATCGCGGTGAACGCCTCGGCCCGGCTGTCGGAGACGGGGCTGGACGTGACGGACGAGGCCGTCGACGCCTGCCCCGTCGGCGCGATCCTCCGCAAACGCGAGGGGTACAGGATCCCCGTGGGGCTGCGCCGGTACGACGGCACACCCATCGGGAGCGACATCGAGAAAGGGGCGTCGTCGTGAGCACGTCCGCTGCAAAGCCGAGGGTGGCGACGGTCTCTCTGGCCGGGTGTTTCGGGTGTCACATGTCCGTGCTGGATATCGACGAGCGGATCTTCGATCTCGTCGACATCATCGATTTCGACCGGAGCCCGATCGTCGATTTCAAGGATTTCACGGGCCGGTGCGCCGTCGGGCTCGTGGAGGGCGGGTGCGGCAACGAGGAGAACGTCGAGGTGCTGCGGAGCTTCCGCCGCAACTGCGATATCCTGATCAGCCTTGGCGACTGCGCCACGATGGGCGGCATCCCGGCGCTGCGGAACCTCGTGCCGACCGAGGAGTGCCTGCGCGAGGCGTACCTCGACGGGCCGAGCGTGCACAACCCGTCGGGCCGGCTCCCGAACGATATCGAGCTGCCGCTGCTGCTGGACAAGGTGCGCCCGGCCCACGAGGTCGTGCGGATGGATTACTTCCTGCCGGGTTGCCCGCCGAGCGCCGACACGATCTGGGCGGCGTTGACGGCGTTGCTGACGGACAAGCCGGTGCAACTGCCTTACGAATTGATCAAGTACGACTGACACGCCACGACGCCGCGACGCCGCGGCGGGAAGGAAAAAGGGGCCATGGTCGCGGGCAACACGAAACGCATCGTCATCGAGCCGGTCACCCGTGTCGAGGGGCACGGGAAGGTGACGATCCTGCTCGACGAGGACAACCGGGTCGCGCAGGCGCGGATGCACATCGTCGAGTTCCGGGGCTTCGAACGGTTCATCAGGGGCCGGCCCTACTGGGAGATGCCGGTGGCGGTGCAGCGGCTCTGCGGGATCTGCCCGGTGAGCCACCACCTGTGCGCGGCCAAGGCGGTGGACCGGATCGTCGGCGTCGACAGGCTGACACCGACCGCCGAGAAGATGCGCCGGCTCATGCACTACGGGCAGATCTTCCAGAGCCACGCCCTGCACTTCTTCCACCTCTCGGCGCCGGACCTGCTCTTCGGCTTCGACGCGGACCCCGCCGAACGAAACGTCGTCGGGATTATCCGAAAAAACAAGCCTCTGGCGGTGCAGGCGGTGAAGATGCGCCAGTTCGGCCAGGAGGTCATCAAGGCGACCGCGGGCAAGAAGATCCACGGCACCGGGGCCGTCCCCGGGGGGATTAACAAGAACCTGAGCGTCGAGGAGCGCGACGGGCTGCTCTCGCGGACCGGGCAGATGCTGCGGTGGGCACGCGACGCGGTGAAGATCGCCCGGGATTACACGATCGAACACCTCGAGATGCTCAGCGATTTCGGCTCGTTCGAGTCGAACCACATGTGCATCGTCCGCGACGACGGCGCGATGGATCTCTACAACGGCGGGCTGCGCGCGATCGACGCCGAGGGCGGGACGATCTTCGATCATGTCCCCAACGAGGCGTATCTGGACTACATCGCCGAGGAGGTCCGCGACTGGTCGTACATGAAATTCCCCTTCATCCGGTCGATCGGGCCGGAAGACGGGTGGTACCGCGTCGGTCCGCTGTCTCGCGTCAACGCGTGCGACTTCATCGACACCCCGGAGGCCGAGGCGGCCCGCAAGGATTTCCTCTCGCTCACCGACGGCAAGCCCAACAACATCACGATGGCGTACCACTGGGCGAGGATGATCGAGGTGCTCCACTCGATCGAGATGATCGAACGGCTCCTGCAAGACCCCGATCTCCAGGGCGACGAACTGATCACCACCGGCGAACGGCGCGGCGAGGGCATCGGCATCATCGAGGCGCCGCGCGGCACCCTGTTCCACCATTACAAGGTGGGCGACGACGACCTCGTGACCATGTGCAACCTGATCGTCTCGACCACGAGCAACAACGAGCCGATGAACCGGGCCGTGCGGGGCGTGGCCGAAAAATACATCTCGGGACGACCCGAGATCACCGAGGGGATGCTCAACAGCATCGAGGTCGCGATCCGGGCCTACGACCCGTGCCTCAGCTGCGCAACCCACGCCCTGGGGCAGATGCCGCTCGAGGTCACACTCGTCGGCCCCGGCGGCGACGTGCTCGATAAAAAAACGAAGGACGGGTGAGGCATCGCCGTGGCACGCGTGAAACCGACCATCCTCGTGCTGGGGTACGGCAACCCCGGCCGGCTCGACGACGGGCTCGGGCCCGCCCTGGCAGAAAACATCGGCCGGCTCGCGCTGCCGGGCGTGACGACCGAATCGGCCTATCAACTGAACATCGAGGACGCGGCGCTGATCGCAGGCTTCGACGTCGTGGTGTTCGCCGATGCCACCGTCACCGGCGACGACCCCGGGTTCTTCCGCCGGCTCCTCGGCAGGCCCGCGGCGGCGTGCAGCTCGCACATGATGCGGCCCGAGGCGGTCGTCGCGCTGGCGACCGAGGCGCTCGGGTTTGCCGGCCGGGCCTATCTGCTGGGGGTCCGCGGGCACGCATTCAACGAATACGAGGAACGCCTGTCAGAGCGGGCGCGGCGGAACCTCCGGTCTCAGGCGGCGATGCTCGCCCGGGCGCTCGAGGGCCACGCCGCCGCGATCGACAGTTTCACGACGGGCGGGCCGATCGACGACTCGGCCGCGGCGTGCAACGCGGCGTGCGGTTGTGATGCCGGAGAGGCGATCACCGCCGCGATCGAGGGTGAACCATGAACGACAAGAAAAAACCAGTGATCCTGTATGTCGAAGACGACCCGGACTATCGCGTCGCGATGCGGCAGCTGCTCGAAGCCCACGGATACGACATGGCCGAGGCCGCCAGCGGCGAACAGGGCCTGCGCGTGTTCAAAGAAACCCGCCCCGACCTGATCCTGCTCGACCTGATGATGGAGGAGATCGACGCGGGGACCAACCTGCTGCGCGCGCTCAGGGCCGAGGGGAACACCGCGCCGGTCTATCTGATCAGCTCGGTCGGCGACACGATGACGACACTGACCAACGCGGGCGAGCTGGGCTTCGCCGGGGTATTCCAGAAACCGATGGACAACGACCGCCTGCTGGCCGTGCTGGACGCACGACTCAAGCCGCAGACAACGTGAACAACGACAGTGCCGCTCCGACTTTGGACGGCCCTTCAAGCGGCTCCCAGGAAAAAACCCGTGCGGGTTGACCGGACCCGGGCGCGAGCGGCGGCTGTTTTTCTTGGTCGACGTGTTTTCAGCGTCCGTGTTTCGTGGTGTGAACGAGCGGCACCGGCCCCACCTCTGCCCGGCCGCCGGGGAGAGGGCGACGACACGGAGCGTCGGCGGGTAAGGGGCTACGACTTCTTCTCATTCTTCATTCTTGGTTGATCGAAGTGCGCACAGAAAAAAACCCGCGCCGGGCGCGGGTTGATGGATCGATCACCCCTCTGGTTGCGGGGTCAATCGCGTGTTCAGTCGTACAGGGGCAGCCCACTCGGCACACGGTCCGGGACGGTGTCGCGCAGGTCCAGGCTCGCCGGATCGGTCAGGGCGTGCAGGAAGCTGACCAGATCGGACACTTCGCCCTCGCTGAGGTTGACCCGGCGGATCTCGACGCGCCGGGCGATCTGACGACGCCGGGCCGGGTCGTTCATCACGACGAAGTCCTGAGCGTCCAGATCCGGCCTCGACGGGAGCCGGCACTGGGACTGGTCGTAATGGTTCAGGCTCCACCTCGCGCGGAGGTGATGACGGACCACGGCTTCGAGCGTGGCATACGCGCCGTCGTGCCCGTACGGCGCCGAGAGCGCGACGTTGCGCAGCGGCGGGGTCCTGAAGCGGTAGCGGTCCTCGTCGTCGCCCGTGACCGCCTCGCGGCCGAAATCGTCGTGGCCGTCGGAATAGCCGGGCGCGTTGTGCCCCTTGCCGGGCCCGATCTGGGGCATGCCGATGGCGTGGTAGTCCATGTCGGTCTGGAACGTCCCGCTGTGGCAGGTGTTGCAGCGGGCACGCCCATAGAACAGATCCGCGCCGCGCAGCTGCGACATCGACATCGCGCCCCATTCGCCCTGCAGGAACCGGTCGAACGGGCTGTTGTCGGCGCGGAACGCGACGGCCTCATACGCCGCGATCGCGTTGGCCGCGTGGACGTAGGTGATGTCGTCGGGGCTGTCGATGTCGTCGTAGGCCGCCTCGAACATCTGGACATACTCGGGGATCTGCCGCAGCCGCCACGCGAGTTGTTCCCAGACACCGCTCGGACCGCCGAGGTTGTTCGCGGCCGCGGCGTCGGCGATCGGGTTCTCGCCGGGCTGGCCGGCCATCTCGGCGCCCGCGGTCACCGGGAACATCGCCTGCACCGCCAGCACGTTGTCCAGACCCGGGGGCAACTGATCGCCCGCGGGGCTCATGAACCCGCTCGGGTGGCTCGGGTCGGGTTCGATCCGCCCGTCGTGGAACATCGCGTTCATGCTCGAATGCCCGAGGTTCCAGACCGGGGGCGCGTTTCGGGGCACGCGCTGGACGATCTCTTCGCCGTCGGTGCCCGTGTTGCGGGTCACGCCCAACCCCTGGCCGCCCTCGCCCACGGGCAGCGACAGCCCGTCGCCGGTGCCGGCGAGGCTGTGGTGGCACGTCGCGCAGGAGATGTTCAGATTGCCCGACAGGATCTTGTCCCAATAGAGGAACTTGCCGAGCCGTTCCTTGAGCTCGTCACGGGGATAGAAGCCCTCGTCGCTCGAGCCGTCGGGCAGGTTGTTCAGACCCGGCATCTCCTCCTTGAGCGATTCGAGCACCCCCACCGCCAGCGACGCCCGGTCCGGACCCGCCAGAGCCGGGGCGGCCAGCGACGAACCGACCACGAATGCGGCCATACCACACAACACCGCACGAGCCGAGCGGCCCGCATCACCACGATTCAGCTTCATTTCGTTTCCTCTCCCAAGAAAACAGAACATACCCCACACGTATAGGGTCGATTTCTGATGAATATACCGAATGCGCCGGCGGGCGCAAAGAGGGAAATCACCAAATACGGGTGTTTTTTGACCCATTCCCGTTTTGGGACGGTCGACAACCACAACGGATCTTGATGGTCCAGATTCAAGACGGGATCAATCGCCGTCGAGATCGGCCTCTTCCATCGGCCGGCTGAGCCGGTAGGTCCCGTTGAACCATCGGTACAGATCCGCCCACTGCGCCCTCGCCGAATCGAACGGGAACCCGCCGAACGCCTCGACCATCGGTGCCCACCCGCGGCGGTCCGCCCACGAATCCGGTGCTTCGAGTCGGCCCGATCTGGCCTGTTCGCCCTCGTGCCGCAGTTCGAGCGTCGCTTTCGGGCGTTCGATCAACGAGCCGATCCGGTCGCCCCACTCGACGAGCACGACCGCGTCCCCCGTCTGGTCCCACCCCAGCAATTCCAGCTCGGCCTCGTCATCGCCGCGGAGACGGTACGCGTCCGCGTGGACGATCACGGCGCCCCCGGGAGCGACGTATTCGTGCATCAGCGTGAATGTCGGGCTCGAGACGGCGGCCGGTTCGATCCCCAGCGAGGAGGCGACGGCGCGCACGAGCGTGGTCTTCCCCGCGCCGAGCTCGCCGACGAGCAGCACCACATCGCCCGGCTGCAGAAGCCCGGCGAGCAGCGCCCCGAACCGGGCGGTGCCTTCTGTATTCTCGAGATGGAACTCCAGCGTGGGCACGGGTGATTCTTCACGCATCGGGTGCCGCCCGGCGTTCGGCACACCGGGGCTTGCTTGCGCGCGGTTCAGGCCGGCGGAGCCGCGCCGAGGCGCCGCTGTGTTTCCTCAAAGAGCGGGATGGCGTGTTCGATGTTGTCGAACGCCTCGCCTAGTACCCCGTCGGCGGCGGCGGACCACGCCCGGTTGACCTTGCGTTCCCCGCCGGCGAACGAGTCCATGATCCGCGCGAATCGACCCATCCCGAACCGTGAGATCAGCACGTCGCGGGCCTCGGCGAAATTGGCCAGGTGCGTCTGCTGGAGCTCCCCGACACGGTGGACGATCGCGTGGAGGCGGTCGTAATCGCTGGTCATGCCCGGGAGCTCATCGCGGAGGGCGTTCAGCTCGGCCAGAACACCGGCGAGCGATTCCTCCGGGTCCGCGGTGCCCTTCTTCAGCACGCCCCCGCGTGAGAGCGCCCGCTGCCCGAGGCCGCAGAGTGTGAGCAGCACGACCGAACCGATGAACCACCACTTGTGGCTCCACCGGGCGAACGAGAACTCCGGGACGTGGACGCGCTTGACCAGCGGCTCGCCGTTGTCCTGGATCTCGGCCATCTTGCCGAGCACCTCGGGCGTCAGCTCGGTGCCCGCGGGCCACTCGGGCTCGGACGCGCCGCCGCGGGGCACGTCCGGCCCGGCGGGGCTGGCGAGAAGCAGGTAGCCGTTTTCCCCGTGCCGACCGGGCGTGTCGCTCCGGAACAACTCGGGATCGAGGCTTGTCGGGACGAAGTACGCGGTGACGGCGCTGACGGCCGCGACGCCCACGCAGATCCAGATCAACCAGCCGAGGAGCGTTTTCATATCTGACCCCTTCTCAGCCCTTGGCCAGGATGATGATGTTGATGATGAGGGCGGGGACGGCCTCGCCGACAATCAGCCCCGCCGCGAACGGCACGCCCCACTCCTCGGTCCAGCGCCGGCCCTTGGACATCGTGGTGAACATATTCAGGATGCACCCGACGCCGTAGGTGGCGATGTAGACAAACGGCAGGTAGACCGACAGCCCCACGAGCACGCCGAGGCCCGCGAACCCGCCGACGCCGAGCAGGATGCCGACGATCGCCCCCATCGCGTAGAGGGCATACGGGAGGTCGCCGCCCTGCACGCCGAGGATGACGCTCCGCAGGGCGTCGGCCTGCGCGGCGGGCACGTCCACCGAGCCCAGCTCGCTCGTGCGGGCGATCAGCAGGACCGTCAGCATGCTGATGGTCGGCCCGATGCCGACAACGAGCAGTTCCGTCGCCTGCTGCTTGATGGGCTTGGACCCGACGAGATAGCCCGTTTTCAGGTCCTGCATCATGTCCGCGGCAAGCGTGATCGCTGTCGATAACGCCACCCCCAGCAGCACGGCCGCGAGGACATGCCCCGATCCGGCCAGCAGCATCACGAGCACGACGGTCACCAACGCGAGCCCCGAGATCGGGCTCCAGTCGGTCATCCCCGTGCACTGGGCGATGATGACCCCGGCGAACCAGATCCACAGCGCCCCCACAGCGGCAATGATCCCGGCGCGGGCGTGGTGCGGCAGCTTGTAGAGCAGCCCCCGCTTCATCCCGAGGTCCTTGTAGACCGCCTGCCGCTGCTGCTCGGTCCATGTGTTGACGAAGATGTCACGGGCCGCCTCGCTCGCGAACCCGATCGGCTGCCCGTCCACATCCACCGTCTCGACGTCCGGATCGACCGCGACGGTGTGGGCGGGCATCGTGACCGGGCAGTACGAATTGATGGGCTTGGCCGTGATCATGTCGGCCGCGAGAAAGAGCAGGGCGATGCCACCGATCCCGACGACCACAAGCGGCGCCAGGCCCATCTCGTCGCGGCTGTGCGAGTGCTTGCCACCCCCCCCGCCGCCGGACGCCGCGATCGATTTGAACGCGGCGGTGATCGCGGGGAACGCGGCGAGGATGCCCATCAACGCCCCCCCGAGGAGCATCCCGATGCCGAGCGGCTTGCCGATGTCGTGCCTCGCCCATTCCGCAAGCCCCCCGGGGTCGACGTCCGAGGGCAGCCAGCCGAGGTTGTAGGTGATCGGGTTGACGATCACATAGGCGAGGATGCCGCCCACGAGCACCATCAGCCCCGGTTTGCCGGTGATGTACCCCGCCCCCAGCGAAAGAGGCGTGATCGCAAAGATCAACGCGAACTGTCCGGGGATGCCGAAGATCCGCCCGACGTCGATCTCCTTGTCCGTCACGGCCAGGTCGGGCCGCCCGTCGTGGTCCTGATCGAACTTCTCGAGCAGGTGCCCGTCGGCGTCGTAGTACGCGGGCAGGCGGAGGTTCAGATCCTGATACCCCCAGAGCGGCTGCTCGGCCCACCCGAGCTTGATGTCGCGGATCGACTCCCAGCCCGGGGCCTCCTCGCCCGCCTTGGCGGGCGTGCCCGAGGTGATGTGGTACAACTGCACCGCCATCTCGTCCTTGAAACCGCGCGGCGGGTTCGCCTCGATGGTCGCGTCCAGCTCGGCGAGTTGCGCGAGCATCGCCTCCCGCTTGGATTCGTCCGTCAGGGTCGAGAGTTCACGGACCAACGCTTTCTTTTTCGTGAGCGCCTCGCCCCGGGCGACGAGGTCCGGCGGGGCCTGCTTCGTCTCGATCCAGGACGCCATCTCCCGCGTCCGCTCGGCCTCCTCCGGGGTGATCCGCCCGTGGTCGACGAGAATATCGAGCGGGGACGGCTCGCCCGGCGCGGCGGCGTTGACCTCCGCCGGGTCGGCGATGTCCGGGAGCGTCGCCGGGAGGAAGACAAGACAGCCGACGACGAGGCCCGCGATGAGCACGAAGAACTTGCGGAGACCGGCGCCGGGGCTTTTCAGGATCGTCGCGACGCCGACCCCGGTAGGGAACCGCAGCCGATCGATGTCGATCATCTGCTTCCGCAGCGGAATGATGAAAACGGTGCCCATGATCGCCCCGGCGATCGCGGCGAGGGTCAGCAGCCAGAAATTGGTGTCCGACCACGACAGGCTGTACCCGAGCAGGATGAGCACGGGGACGGTAAAAATGACGCCCGAGTTGGACGTGTTGACCGCGCTGGCGACCGTCTGAACGATGTTCGTCTCGAGGATCGTCCCCCGGCGGAGGATCTTGAGCACACCGAAACCCAGCACCGCGGCGATGGCCGACCCGCCGATGGTGAAGCCGATCTTGAGGCCCGCGTAGGTGATCGAGGCGTTCATCACGACGCCGATGAGCACGCCGAGCACGACAGCCAACAGCGTGACTTCTTTGTACCCGCCCCCGGTGGGCATCGAAACGCCGTCGGCGCCCTCATCGCCCACACCATCGGGCGGCGGGCTCGCGGGTTCGTCAACATCGAACGGCGGGGGGACTTCGATGGGGTGATCGCTCATGCGATGCTCCTGTCTTGACGCGGTGCCCGGGGAATCCGTCGCTGCCCCGACCCGGGCGGTTAGCCTACACCATCACCGCGGATCTGTATACAACAACCTCCCCGTCATGCGGGGAGGCCGACCGTGCATTCTCGCTGGAATCGACCGAACCGGTGCGCCGCGACGACCCGCATGCACCATGAGGCCACACAACCACACGCGGGGTTCGGATGCGGGATCAGATCGAGGTCAGCTTGCGACCGATGCGACGCCGCCGATTGATGATCTTCCGACCGCTGCGGGTCTTCATCCTGGCGCGGAAGCCGGACTTGCGGACCTTCTTGATTCGGCTCACTCGACGCGGGTAGTGCATACTCATGGCTCGGACCTCTTTCCGCGGCCCACCTCGACGCCGCGGCCGCAACGATAGACCGTCCGGACGCC
The DNA here is from genome assembly GCA_027083355.1 of Phycisphaerales bacterium. GTDB lineage: Bacteria > Planctomycetota > Phycisphaerae > Phycisphaerales > UBA1924 > UBA1926. Next base: position 26,514 of record JALWOY010000038.1, read on the forward strand.
GTGTTCCACCCGCCCGACCAACACGATCATTTTATGAACATGCCCTCCACGCCCGGTCCGATCACTCTTTTCTGCGTCGCAGAGGGGGTGAATCGATTGGAACAGAAGGCATGCTCTGGTATGCTGATCCTGCTCCCGAGTCTCGGGGGCGTGAATCCGGCTGACCGAGTTCGCTCCACGTTCGGTTCTGGGCCGCTTCCTGCGCGGCACCAAGCCGGACCGAACGCAGAGCCTCCTCGGCAGAGCCTCGACAGGCTTGTGCCCGGTGCGTTCCGTCACGAGGCGGCGTGTGCGGCCGGGCACGGAGGGTATGTGTGATGGATGAGCTGCTCGCCGAGGCGCAGCGTGTCATCGGGATCGAATTCGACGACCTCGACCTGCTGGCGCTGTCGCTGCGCCACGCGTCGCACTCGGAGTCCCGGCTCGATTCCAACGAGCGGCTCGAGTTCCTGGGCGACGCCGTTCTCGGGATGATCGTCTGCGAGCGGATCTTCGAGCGGTTCCCCGAATTGCTCGAGGGCGAGATGACCAAGATCAAATCGACCGTCGTCTCGAGACGGACGTGCGCCGACATCGCCCAGCGGCTGGGGCTGGATCGGCTGCTCATCCTCGGCAAAGGGATGCTGTCGCAGGAGCAACTGCCCCGGTCGCTCGCCGCGGCGGTGCTCGAGTCCATCGTCGCGGCGGTCTATCTGGACAAGGGGTTCGAGGCGACGCGCTCGTTTCTTCTGCCGCTGGTCGACCCCGTGATCGAGGAGGCCGAGCGCAGCGGGCACCAACAGAACTTCAAGAGCGTGCTCCAGCAACACGCCCAGCAGGGGATGGGGCTCTCGCCGATCTACCGCGTGCTCGACGAGAAGGGACCGGACCACGCCAAGTGTTTCAAGGTCGCCGTCGAGCTCGCGGGTCGGTTGTACCCGGCGTGCTGGGGACAATCGAAAAAGAACGCCGAGCAGCAGGCCGCCCAGCACACCCTGTTCGAGCTGGGCGTGCTGATCCGCGACGAGGACGGCCGGCTCCGGATCGTCGAAGACGGGATCAACTCGGAAGGTTGACTGGCCGAGGGATTGCCATGGGCTCCGGATGATTCTTGTGCCTTCGGGAACAAGAACCAGTCCCGAGCGAGGGGCCTCCCTCTCCCCGCCCGCGGCCAGAAGGCCGGGGTGAGGGGCTTTCTCTCTCCTCCCCCTCCTCCCTCTCGTGGGACGGGCTTCCAGCCCGTCTCTCCATCTCTCTCCCCGCAAAAGAGCCCGGAGCGTGAGCGACGGGCCGGGTTTCAATCAACTCCTTGCAGGACCGACTTCCAGCTCCACCGGTTCGGGTTTCTCAACCAACAGATGCCGACGCTGAGCCTGCGAAGCGTCGGATTCCCACACGATCCACACAACCCGCCGAAATCTCCCTCCCTCTCCCCGCCCTGCGGACAGAGGGCCGGGGTGAGG
>JALWOY010000039.1 GCA_027083355.1 Phycisphaerales bacterium
CCCTTCGCCCCCCCGCCCTGCGAGATCGACGATTTCGATTCAGACTTGATCAGCGAGACGGTGCCTTCCTTTTCGTTGAGGTTCTTGCGCGTGTGCTCGCTCACCCGCGTCACGTCCACCTCCGCCGTCACCGCGACGATCACGCCCGGGATATACGCCAGCAGCGATTCCAGCTTCCGCCGCGTCTCCCGCTCGACCTTCGCACGCTGTTCGAGGTACGTCCCGGCGGCCATCGCCGATTCATCCGTCGCCCGGCGCTTCTGCCGCGTCACACCGTCGATCACCGCGACACGATCGGGGGTCAGCCCGCTCCGCGCCCCCGCCACCAGCGACGCCACCGCGTCGACCGTGGCCTGATCCAGTGGACGCCCCCCCTCCGGGAACACCGTCACCGACGCCGTCGGGCTCCGCGACGATCGGCCGAGCCCCTGCCGTTCCGGCGCATCGATGATCACCTGCGCATCGCGCACCCCCCGGAACTTGCGGATCACCCGCGCCAGCTCGTTCTGCAACGCGAACAGATATTGCTGACGGTGCTGCTCCCGGCTGTTCCGCCAGTCCTGCTTGGACAGAAGGTTGTTGAACAGGATCGTCGTGTCGTCGGGCAGCTCGCCCGATTCGCTCAGATGCGCGATCGCCGCGGTCCGCTCTTTCTCCGGGATCTCGACCCCGTTGGGGCCCACACGCGGGTGGAAACCCGCCGCCTCGAGCGATACCACGATGCTCGTCGAGTCCGCACCGCCCACACCCGTCAGGGGCTGCAACTCAGGGCCCGCCGCGTACCGGCTCACAAGAAACAACGCCATCACAGCGATCACAGCCGTGCTGGCGATCAGCAGCTTCTGCGAGACACTCAGCTTGCCCAGGTAGGTCCTGATCTCTGCCAGAACCCTCCGCGCCTGTTCCATCGCGGTCGGCCTCCATGCCTGCGTCGGTCAAACACCGAACCCCGCACGCTCCGCGCGCGGGCGGACCAATGCCCGTCCAACTGCTTTCGGCTCTCCGACCTGCCTGTCTTGAAATCGGCGCATTTCACGCCGGCAGCGCCGATCATGCGCCCGGCGATCGCGCGGGCTTTGCGCGGTCTCAGACCCGGACCTGCTTGATCTCGTCGTACGCCTGCAGCACTTTCCCGCGCATCGCCTGCAGCATCTTGAAGGCGTTGTCCGCTTTCTGCGTCGCCAGGATGACACCCTCGACGTCGCTCCGCCGGCCCGTCATCAGATCCTCGACCGCCCGGTCCGCGTCCTGCTGCGCGTTGTTGACCTGCTGCAGATTCTTCAGCAGCACATCACGGAAATCCGGCGCCCCGGAGGGCTTGCCGCCGCCCGATGGACGCGGGCCCACGGGGTTCACGCCGCCGCCGGCCGCGCCGCTGACAAATCCGAGGGGGTCACTCATCCGTCATCCTCTCGCCGCGGGGACCTCCCGCGGTCCTTCGCTCAGGCGAGCAACCGCAACGCCTGTGCCATCATCGTCTTGGTTGTTTCCGCCGCCACAACATTCGCCTCGTACGACCGCGCCGCGAGCATCGCGTTGATCTGCTCCATCTCCGGGCTGATGTCCGGATAGGGCACATACCCGTCCTTGTCGGCGTACTTGTTGCCCGGCTCGTACTTCATCCGCACCGCGTTGTCGTCCGTCCCGATCTCCGCGACGTGCACGCCGAGGGACCGGGCCCGAGGGTTCGACGAACTCGGGTCGCCCGGCGCAAAATGGATGATCCGCTTCTTGTACGGGTTCAGGTTGCCCTTGCTGTCGAGGATCGTGTTCGCGTTGGCGATGTTCGCCGCGATGACCGCCATCCGTGTCCGCTGGGCGATCATGCCGCTCGTCGAGATGTCCAGTGCGCCGTACAACCCGATTCTCCTCTTAGATCACCCGCTCGGCGATCGCGTCGCGGAGCAACCGCGACCGATTCCGGTACAGATCCGACGCCAGCCGGAACATCGCCGCGTTCTCCACCAGCGACTGCATCGTGCGCTCGAGGTCGCGGTTGTTCCGGTCGTGAAACAGGATGTTCCCGCTGCCCGTCCGAGGGTCCAGCCGCAGACGACCGTCCGCCAGCGGCTCGACCTCGCGCGTCGCCTTCATCACCAGCTCACCCGATCCGGGGTTACGCCCGCGTCGCTGCTCGACCGCCTCGGCCAACTGGTCCTGAAACGCCCGCGGGTCGACATCCACCGGCCGGAAGTCCGGCGTGTCGAAGTTCGCGATGTTGTGCGCGATCAGCTTCTGCCGCCCCGCCGCGAACCGCATCATCTTTTCGAGCGCGGGAAGCGCCCCCGCGTTGTCGAGCTGGTTGATGATGCCCATGCCGGACCCTTTCGCAATCCGCGCGCCACCCTTCCGTCAGAGCGTCGCCGGGACGAGCTGCTCTTCCTTCCACTTTTTCAGTTTCAGCCCCAGCGTGCGCACGCCGATGCCCAGCGCCCGGGCGGTCTTCTGACGGTGCCCCCCGAAGTGGTGCAACGCCCGGATGATCGTCTCACGCTCGATCTCCGCCAGCGGGCGGACCACCGGCTCGCCTGCGAACCCATTGCTCCCGCCCGTCTCCGCGAACACCGGGGCCGGCTTGACCTCCGCGATCGCCCGAGGCGAAGCGCGAAGCCACGGTTCGACAAGCCCCGTGTCGATCCGGTCCGCACCGCCGGCCGACGCGAGCACGACCGCACGCTCGCAGATGTTCTGCAGCTCGCGGACATTGCCCGGCCACGGATAAGCCTCCAGCGACGCCATCGCGGCCGGTGTCCAGTCGAGCCTCGGCCTGCCCTCGCGCGCGCAGAAAGCCCCGACGAAATGCTCGGCGAGCGGTCGGATGTCCTCCCGGCGTTCACGCAACGGGGGCAGGTGGATCGGCAGCACGTTCAGGCGGTAATACAGGTCACCTCGGAAGTCACCGTTCTCGATCGACGCCATCAGATCGCGGTTGCTCGTCGCGACGATGCGCACATCAACGCCGATCGTCAGGCTCGACCCGACCCGCTCGAAGGCCCGCTCCTGCAACACCCGCAGCAGCTTGGCCTGGATATGCGGGCCGATCTCGCTCACCTCGTCGAGCAGAAGCGTCCCCCCGTCGGAAAGCTCGAAACGCCCCTTGCGAAGCTTCTCGGCGCCGGTGAACGCCCCCCGCTCGTGGCCGAAAAGCTCGCTCTCGAGCAGGCTCTCGCTCAACGCGGCGCAGTTGACCGCCAGGAAAGGACCGTCGCGGCGCGGGCTCAGGTCGTGGATCGCCCGGGCGACGACCTCCTTGCCCGTCCCGCTCTCGCCCGTGATCAGCACGCTGCCCCGGCTGGCGGCGACGGCCTCGATCTGCGCCTTCACCTCCTGCATCTCGGGCGAATCCCCGACGAGCCGATCCAGACCCGCCCCCGTTGCCGGCTCGGGACGCGCCGCCCCGGCCCGGAGCACCGCGTTCTCCCGCGCCAGTTTCGCGTGCCGAAGCCCCCGCTTGATCGTGATGATCAGCTCGTCGCCCTCGAACGGCTTGGTCACATAGTCGAACGCCCCCCGCTTCATCGCGTCCACCGCCGTCTCGATCGTGCCGAACGCGGTCATCACGATCGCCGGCAGCGTGTCGTCGATGCGGGCGATCTGCTCGACCAGCTCCACCCCCGACATCCCGGGCATCTTCAGATCGGTCACGACCGCGTCGGGCCGGTGCGCCGCGATCTGGCGGAGCGCCGAGGGGCCGTCGCAGGCCGTGACGACCTCGAACCCGGCCCGCCCGAGTGTCTGGGCGACGCTGTCGCGCATCATTTCCTTGTCGTCAACTACGAGCACGGTGCTCATCTCTGTCACTCCGTTTCTTTCTCGGTATCGGGAGAATCGGGGAATCGCAGCTCGACCGTCGCGCCGCGTGCGCCCGGCTCGAGCTCGTTGTTGTTGCGGACGACCACGCACCCGCCGTGCGCGTCGATGATCCGGTGCACAATCGCCAGCCCCAGCCCGGTGCCGGTCGATCGGGTCGTGAAGAACGGGTTGAACATCCGGTCGAGGACGCCCGCCTCGATCCCCGGGCCGCGGTCCGTCACCACCAGCGCCACGCCCGGCCCTGCTGAGCCGTCGCCCCCGCGGATCGTGACCCGCCGCGCGTCGAGCGTGATCGGCTCGCCACCGGCGCCGGCCTGCTGCGCGTTCTCGATCACGTTCAGCAACGCCTGGAGACCGAGCGAACGGTCGCACCAGACCGTCCGGGGCCTGTCCCCGGCCCGGTCGGACCGCTCGAATCCGGTTCCTCCTCCTGCCGCTCCCGATGTCCGCGATGAATGCACCGCCTCGTCGAGCAGATCCGAGATCTCGACCCGTTCGGGACGCACCCGCAACTCACGTGCGAAGCTCAGCACGTCGCGCACGATCGCGTCCATCCGACGGACCTCCGACGCGATCTTGCCCGCGATCGAGACGGACGCATCATCCAGCACCCCCTCGGCCCGGGCGCGTTCCACGTCCGCCGACAGCATCTCGGTATAAAGACTGATCGACCCCAGCGGGTTGCGGATCTCGTGCGCGATCCCGGCGGCCATCTCGCCCAGCTCGGCCAGACGCTGCGAGCGCCGCAGCCTCTCGTTCGCCTCGTGCAATTCCCGGTTGAGACGGGCGACCTCCCCGCGGAGAGAGTTGTGTGTCGCTTCGAGCCGCTCGGTGACCTCGTTGAACGACGCCATCAGTTCGCCGAGATCGCCCGGCGTGATGACGCCGCGGGGAGACACCCGATCGTTCTGCTGCGTCGCGGCCGCGGGCATCGATCAACCCTCCCTGTCCTGATAGCGTGCCCCGGATCGGGCCGGGCCGGCGTAGGCCGAGATCGCCGACTTCGACCGCCCCAGACCCGCGAGCCGGTCGGCCAGTTCATCTCGCCGGGCGCCGATCGCCTCGCCGTCGGCCGCGTCGCGTCGGGCCACACCCTCGGCGAGCGCCGCGACCGCGTCGAGCCGACGCTGCACGTCCCGCAACGCCGACTCGTCCAGCGCACGCGTCACGTCGTCCCAGCAGCGGGAGAACGGCTCGAACAGCGCCGCCGTTTCGGCGATCGCCTCGACGATCCGCCCCCGCTCGCCGAGCAGCCCGACGAGCCGGTCGGTATCGCCCTCGTCGATCAGGCCTCGCTGCTGACCGCTCAGCGCGTCCAGCTCCCCGTACAGCTCGAGCTGCCGGGTGATCAGGCCCTCGAGCGCCCCCCGCCAGTCTTCGCCGAGCCTGCCGGAGAGTGTCGCCTCGATATCCGTGTTGCCTTGTGTCATCCTTGACACCGCCTTTCTGATCCCTCGTGGTGTTCGTCGCCTATCCGCCCTGCGCCAGCCCCTCGTACAGCTTCGCGTTGGAGTCGAGCCAACGCTCCCACTCGGCCCGGTCCAGCGGCAGGTCCGGGTCGTCCCACACCGAATCCGGCAGAGACATGTAGAACGCCCGCGCACGCTCGTTGGCCGTCTTGGCGCTGCGCAGATCACCCAGCTCCACATACGCGTTGACGATCTGGATCAACGCGACGAGCACCGCCGGATCGCCCGGATAACGCGACCGGGCCGTGCTGTAATACTCGATCGCCTCCTCGTACGAACGCAGATCGAAAGCGCAATCCCCGAGATAGAAATACGAATTACGCAGGTACATCTTCTCGACCTGCGTCAGCGTCCGCGGATCACGACCGCCCAGCTCGTCTCGGACCTGCTTGAAAAGTTCGATGGCCTTGTGCAGATGGTCCGATCGCTCGGCGGACAACCGGCCAGCGTCGCGATCGCTCATCGGCTCGGCCAGTCGGCGGTCGATCTCCTCGGCGAGAAGCCGGTACGCGTCCGCGAGACGATACCGGATCAGCGGCACCGACGCCCGCTCCTCGGCCGGGATGTCGTCCTCGCTCAGCCGAGCGAGCGCTTCCTCGTACCGCTCGACCGCCTCGGCGTATCGGCCGTCCCGGAACGCGAGATTCCCGAGCTCGATCACCGCCTGACGGAACTCGGGCCGGTCCGGGCCGCCCCGCGTCCCGTCCACCGCGCTCTTGAGAAGCCGGAGCGCGTCGCTGTCGTTCGAGTCGTCCACGTCGAGGATGTAACACTGCGCCAGCGGGACATAGCTCAGGTCGGCCCACTGCCCAACGCCCGGGTTGGGCGAGCTCTGCTGCTCGTCGATCAGCCCCGAGTAATACTCCGCCGCGATCTGATACTCACCACGCGCCTGGAACATCTGCCCCAGCATGAAACGCGCCTCCGGCTGCCGCGCATCGTCCTGCACCGTCTCGGCGAACGTCGTCAGCGACGCGATCGCCTGGTCGCGGTCGCCCGCGGCATCCGAGAGCAACGCCGATCGCCACAGAGAATCCGCGTACTTCTTGTAATCGTCGATCACGAAACGATCCGCGTGCATCCGCGCGTAGCTCGCCGCCCGGATCAGGTGACGCTTCGCACGCTGCAGCGTCCCCGGGTCGATCACGCGGAGATCATCCAGATGCAGACGCTTGCCCGTATCGTCCGGCCCCAGCCCGAGCGTCGTCCTCGCCGCCGACTCGTGCACCCGCGACAGCATGTCCAGCACCTCGGGCGGCGTCTCCTCCAGCGTATACAGCCGGCCCGCCTGCTCCGCGAACCGCAACGCGACCTCCACGAGGTGCGCCCCGCCGCCCGCGCGCCAGGACGCCTCCCGGGCCTGCGCCCTCGAAAGCAGACTCCGCGTCACCTCCTCCCGCGTCGGCGAGGGCACGTCCTCACGAGACTGCATCTCCGCGATCAACGCGTCGTACGACTCGATCGCGGCTTCGTCGTCGCCCAGATCCGCCTCCGTCTCGGCAAGACCCAGCAACGCCGGGAGGTACGCCCCCGTCTTGCTCGAACGACGCACCAGCATCTCGTAACGGTCCCGGGCGGCGCGCAGCTGCTCCTCGTCCTCGGCCAGACGCGCATCGACATGTGCCAAATACAACCGGGCCCAGGCCCGCGCGGGGTCGTGATCGTCGAGCATCGCATCGTTGTCGGCTCGCTCCAACTCCTCCCGCGCCTCCCGGTAGGCACCCGATTCGTAATACCCCCGCCCCAGCATCACGAAAAGCTCGCCGATGCCGGGGATGTCCCGACCCACCAGCAGCGGCATCTCACGCAACAAGCCGTTGATCGCCTCGGACGTGTACCCGAGGTCCAGCTGCATCTCCGCACGACGCGCCAGCGCCCAAACCCGATCCGCCTCGCTCAGACCCTCCAGGTCGAGCATCTCCTCGGCCGTCAGCAGCAACTTCTCATAATCCGGACGCGTCTTGTGCCGACCCGTATCGATCACGAGCCGGTACAGCGCCGCCCGCGTCGCGGGGTCGTCCAGCGTGCGCACACGGTCGAGCGCCCGGTCCGGCTCGTCCAGTGCGACGTAGGTCCGTGCCAGCGCCTCGACATCGGAGGGCCCCAGCGTCGCCCCCTTTTTCTCCGCGAGGAGATACTGCTTGACGATGTTCTCGTCGTTGACCCGCTGCGGATATTCAAGATCACGCTGCCCCTTGTAGAGCGCCCGAGCCATCAGCACGTGGAACCGCGCTTCGAGCGGCTTGTCCAGCTCGGGCCGCCCCAGATACGGGAACACCTTCGCGTTCAACTCGCTGATCGCGTCGTCGTACCGCCCCGATTCGAGCAGGCGATTCGCGTGCTCGAGCGCCGGCGTGAACACCGGGGCCGGCCGCGTCATCAGCGTCATCACAACGCCCGCACCAAGCGCCGTCACCGCCAGCAACAACGCCGGCAGAGGCCACACCTCACGCCAACGCACCGCACCCGCCACATCCACCGACCCCGCGGGGCTCTGCTCGGGTTGTTCCTCCCGCGATTCTGCGGGAGGCGGTTCGCTCGCCGGATCCACGGCTCGACACCTCCACGGACCAAGCCCGGACCGGATCCTCCGATCCCAAAAGGGCACGCCGTCGTGGATCTATCGGGACCCTCGGCCCGCGGGCTTCACCGGACGCGCAAAAAACCCCACCCCGGCCTCACGACCCGCCAC
>JALWOY010000040.1 GCA_027083355.1 Phycisphaerales bacterium
CCGCCACCCCCGTCACTCCCGTCACTCCTGCCGCCGCTCAGGACACGCCCGACGCCACCCCGGCCGAACCGGGGACCGAAGCGGTCGGGATCGAAGAAGCGACCCGCCGTTTCCGTCGGCACGGGATCGCCGAAGCACCGGCCAAGGCCCCGGGCATGATCCGCCTGGCCACGTACAACATCGACCTGTTCGACGACAAGGACGACCCGGCGCTCTCCGGCCGACGCGACGACCTCCGCCGGGCGATGCCGATGAGCCGCCGCCTCGCCGTGGCCGATGTGTTGCACCGCCTCGACGCCGACATCCTCGCCCTGCAGGAGGTCGAATCGCTCGACGCCCTGACGTGGTACCGCGATACCTACCTCGCCGACATGGGCTACACCCACGCCGCCTCGATCGACGTCGGGCACGCGATCGGGCTCGAACAATCCGTCCTCAGCCGATTCCCGATCGTCGACACCCGAACATGGACCGATATGCAGATCGGCGTCCACCCCCCCACCTACAGGGGCCGACCCAACAAGTACGCCGGCCAGCCCATGCACTTCCGCCGATCCCCGCTCATGGTCGAGATCGATCTGAGCGGCAGTGAGGACGAGACACCCAGCCCCGAACCCACGATCGACGAGGCCCGTCGGCTCACGCTGCTGGTCGTCCACGGCAAGACGGGTCGGGGTTCGGACGACTGGCGCCGGGCCGAAGCCGCCGCGCTCGCCCGCATCGTCGCCGAGCTCAAGCAGAACCGCCCCGAACGCCGTGTGATCGTGCTGGGAGATTTCGCCGCCGACGCGGACTCGGGTGCGCTCGATCCGCTGCTCGGGGCGGGTTTTCAGGATCTTTTCGCGAACGCCCCCGGCCCCGCCGACGCCATCGCCACGGGTATCTCGGGCGACCGCGACTGTTTCATTCTCGTCGGCCCCAACGCCGCCCCGCTGACCGACGGCACCCCCCGCTTCGTGCTGGGCACCGCCGCCCCGCCGAAGGGCGTGCAACGCGATATCGCCCGGAATATGCCGGGCTTTGCGTCGGATCACTACCCGGTGGCGGTGGACCTCCGCCCCTGACGGGCCATGAGCGAATGGGGCGGATCACGTCTTTCTCTCAAAGAGCCGCGACCGTCAGGGAGCGGTCACGTCTTTACTCCTGACGAGCCGCGACCATGAGGGAGCAGACACGGATGGTTGTTCAAGAACCACTCCCCGACGGTCGTGGCTCGTTTGGAACGGGTCCCCCGAGCCGGTTCTGCCGTCTCTCGCCGGGCCGGGTAGGATCGGGTTGATTTCTGGCATGATGCGCCCGGATCGGGTATCATGCGGGACGCGGGTGCGACACGCCCACACGGCGCCGGACGGAGTCACGCGAGCATGGATGGAATGAAGCTGTGGCAAAAACTCCTCTTGGTTCTTGCCGTCGTCGCGCTCGGCTTCGGGCTGTGGTACACGTTTTCCGGAGAAAAGGTGCACCAGCCCGATCGTCTGACCCTGATCGACGTCGGCACGGGGGATCGATACTTCGTGAGCACCAGCGGGAAAAGGCTCGCGATCATTCCCGAAAGAAACCCGGATACCAACGAGCGGTCGCTCTTTCCGATTACGAAGGACGCCGAAGGCCACTGGACGATTTCCCCGCTCATCCGCCCGGCTTTCGATGAATACGAAGGCGATAAATCCGCCGTGGTTGACCAGTCCACCTATGAAGTCAAGCCTTCTGATTCCAAACCCAAAGAACTGAATTAAACCGACACGGGACCAAGAGAAAGGCAATCGAATGCCCGCCACACAACAATCCAAGCATGAGTCGCATGCCTTCACGCTGATCGAGTTACTCGTCGTGATCTCGATCATTGCGCTGCTGATCGGGATTCTTCTCCCTGCTTTGGGTTCTGCTCGATCCACCGCGAGGCGACTTGTGTGCAGCGCCAACATGCGGGGCATCGCCCAACTGGAATACCAGTACAACATGGACAACGACGACTGGATCCCCGGCCTCAACACCACAGGCTGGAAGTACGAGCAGCCAGCATTGGGCTTTTCGACGGAGATGCTTGCGGGAGACACAAGCTCGACTACCCCGACGAATTCGACCGACTGGATCAGCCCGATCCTCGGGGAGACCGGTCTGTCCGCCAACCGAGCAACACGTCTCGTCCAGCAATTCAACAACTTCGGCTGCACCGAAGCCGAGTTCATCACGACCATCTATCCGGCGGGCCTGTCGGGCGTGCCGGACGCGACAGACTTCGAGCAGTTCCAGAGACGCGGGATCCTGCAAGTCAGCTATCTGATGCCCCAGGTGTTCGGCGCATTCGGCTCCGACTTTGCCACCGGGGTCATTCTCCCGGATGGGTATGGGATCAGATTCGGCACCGGGTTCAATGACGGCGCAAAGATCCCGGCAAACTACGCGCCCCGCTTGGAACGTGTCGGGCGCTCTCCATCGACCAAGGTCATGTTCGCCGACGGGAGCCGTTTCATGTCCGAAGATCTTGGGCTCACCATCAGCGCACAGCTCGGACGAACAATGACCGGTCCACCGCTTCTCGGGAACTGGTGCGCCAACAGCCCGATCGTCGAGGGTTCGACGGCGTACGGCAGGGATCCATTCAACCCCAACGCCCGTGCCCCGGACAACCAACTCGCGTCGTACCGGCACAACGGCTCGATCAACGTCGCTTACTTTGACGGGCACATTTCCTCGATGACCCAACTGGAATCCTACACCGACCCCCGCCCGTGGTTCCCGTCCGACAGCATCTGGGACCCTTCGCAATATCCGAATGCGACGCAGGAATCCATCGACTTCATGGCCAGCAATTACCCGGGCCAGACGTCCGTGAAGATCGACTGAATGATCAGGATCATGTCTGGTTAAGCTGTCTCTGGGCCTCACCGACCTCCTTCCTCACCGCATTCAACGCCCCCTGTCCCTGAATCCATTCAGCAGCCATCAAGAGGGGGCGAAAGCCCCCTTTTTTTGTTCCACTTCCACCCGCCGCGTCGTGACCGCGCGCTTTGCGTGACGCGTTTCCGCATCCGAACAGAATCCGGTTTCGCCCGGTTATCAGACGATTCAGATCCGATCCGCCAGGGGTGTCTCGGGCACCCTCTGTTCAATTCCTGTGAAGTCGGCATCGGCGGCCTTGAGTCATCCCCTGTTTCTGTTATACTCAGGCTCCGCGGGAAACCGTGGCGAGGAGAACGCGGCTCGGCGTCGTAGCCCAGCCGCAAAAATGAGACGTTCGTCACACGGAGAGACAAGACATGAAGACCATTTTCGCCATCGTGGCGGCCGCCGGTGCCGCGTCCGTCGTCAGCGCCGGCGCTCTGCCGCTGATCAACGAGGTGCAGCCGAACCAGCCCGGCAGCGACCCCGCGACGCAGCAGTTCGAGATCCTCGGCACCGCCGGGGCCTCGTTCAGCGCCGTGCTGTACGAGATCGACACCGACTTCTTCCCCGGCACGGTCGACCGGATCGAGACGATCAGCGGGACGTTCGACGCCAACGGGCTGTTCGTCGCCAACATCGCCGACCTCGAAAACCCCAGCGCGAGCTACATCCTCGCTTCGGGCGGCTCCGCGATGCTGGGCGACGTCTTCGACACGGTCGGCTTCGCCGCCCAGTTCGGCACGATCTATGACGCCGTGAACACGCCGGACAGAGACGCGGACATCCCGAACAGCGTCATCCCGTTCACGGGCGGGTCCGATCTGGCCTACATCGGCAGCGAGCCGATCCTCATCCAGCGTGACAGCATCACCGGCGAGTGGCTGCAGGTCAACTTCGCGGGCGACATCTTCGACGCCGCGGGCAACAACCTCGGCAACGCCGCCGACCTCGTGCCGGGCTTCGACCCGTTCACCGGCTCGTTCGGCGGTGTCAACTTCACGCTCGTCCCGGCCCCGGCGGCCCTCGCCGTGCTGGGCATGGGCGGCCTCGTCGCCGGCCGTCGCCGCCGCTGAGCGGATACCGACACATCGCACAAAGGCCCGCCCGCGCGGCGGGCTTTTTCATGCGCCGCAGTGGAACAGATATCCGGGGCATCGGCACGCCGGAGACGGGTTGTGTCACCGTGCTGTTTGCTTTGGGGACAATGATGAAAGCCCTCGCTTCCGCTCAGGCCTCTGTTGGAAGCATGATGGAGAGAAGAGGGAGAGACGGGCTGGAAGCCCGTCCCACGAGGAGAGGAAGGAGAAGAAAGAGCCCCTCACCCCGGCCCTCTCCTCGCAAGCGGAAAGGGAGGAAAGAACACATCCGGTCTCTTGTTCCAGAAGGCACGAGAAGCTTCTTCCATCCGTACGACGCAGACCAGTTCAGCCGTTCGTCACGACCACCTGCACCGGCTCGGGCAGGTGCAGGTCCCGCTGCGGGTACGGAATCCCGATCCCCTCGGCGTCGAACCGCTCCTTGATCGTCTTCGTCACGTCCCAGTAGACATCCCAGTAGTCGCCCGTCCGGGCCCAGGGCCGGGCGATGAAGTTCACCGAGTTGTCCGCCAGCTCGTGCAGCTTGATCGTCGGCGCCGGATTGGGCAGCACCTTCGGGTGGGCCTTGATGACCTCCTCGATCACCGCGTGCGCCCGGGCCGCGTCGTCGCCGTAGCCGATGCCGAACACCATGTCGACGCGGCGCGTGTCGCGGCCGGTGATGTTGGTGATGACGGAGTTCCAGATCTCGTTGTTGGGGACGTAGTGGATCTGGTTGTCGAACGTGAGGATGCTCGTGCGCACGAGGTTCATCGCCTCGACCTTGCCCGTGACCCCCGCGGCGCTGATCGCATCGCCCACGTCGAACGGCTTGTAGATCAGGATCAGGATGCCCGAGGCGAAGTTCGACAGCGTGCCTTGCAGCGCCAGCCCGATGACCAGCCCGGCCGCCCCGATCGCCGCGATCAACGGGTTGATGTTCACCCCCAGTGCGCTCACCGCCACGACCAGCCCGATGAGCATGACCGTCCGCCGAACACCCCCGACCAGGAAATCACGCAGCAGGGCCGAGGCCTCGTCGATCCGCCCCACCGCGGCCCGGACGGCCATCGCCGCGATCCGGCTGACGATCCAGAACGCGAACAGCATCGCGAGAAACGCGAGGATCTTCAGCCCCACCGCGATGCCCCCGCTCGGGCTTTTGATCCAAGTCATCGCCTGCGCCATGAGCACGCGCGGGTCGGTCAGGTTGAGCTTGGTCCCGGTGACATTGGCGACGTACCGCTCATACTCGCTGACATCGCCACCCCGGCGTTGCAGCTCGAGCATCGCCGCGCGGACGCGCTGGACGATCTTGCCGACGATCTCCTGATGCTCGGCGGAGCGGGCGAGCAGGGCCTTGCGCAGGTCATCGTCTTCGGCCTGCTGGGCCGCGATCTGGAGCCGATTCCGCCGGCGGACCTGATCTTGGAGAATGTCGAGCCAGACCTGGATCCGCTCGTCGATCTGCGCCGCCCGCAGCGGCTGCAGCTCGTTCTCGAACTCCATCAGCGGCACGTTCCAGGGCTCGGGCCGCTCGTGGACGGGCGGGTCGGCCTGAATCCGCGCCGCCGCGGCGTCGACCCGGGCCTGCAGATCATCGGCCCCCTGCCCCGACACGGGCGCAACGAAAAACACCGACGCGAGAAGCGCCACGAACCACATTGCCCTGGACATCGTTGTTTTCCCTCCGTGCAGGCCCGCGACCCGGGAGGATGCGCTCAGGCCTTGATGGACGTGATCTTGACGGCCGTGTAACGCTGACGGTGGCCCGTCTTGCGCTTGTAGCCCTTCTTGGCCTTGAACTTGTAGATGTTGATCTTCTCGCCCTTGACCAGCGGATCGACGATCTCGCCCGCGACCGAGGCGCCCTCGACATAGGGCCGGCCGATCTTCGCCTTGCCCGCGTCCGATTCGTCGCCCACGAGCAGCACCCTGTCGAACTCGATGCTCGAGCCAGCGTCGGCCTCGCCGGACTGGTAGAGATCGATCAGGATCTCGTCGCCCTCGCACACCTTCCGCTGCCCGCCCGATTCCTCGATGATCGCGTACATAGCCTGCTCCTGCATCCACGCGGCCCGGGGCGGCGTTCCCGGCCGGCTTGCGTGCCCGGCCCGCGGTGGGTCGAGACTTTAGGCCCATCCCCGACCGCGAGAAAGAGCCCGCGGTGAGCGAAAAATCCCCTACCGGCCTTCACCCGACTCCGGGGTTCTGTATTCTGGATCATGATGCCAGCCAGAAAACCGAACATCACCCGTGCGTTCACGCTCATCGAGTTGCTGGTCGTCATCTCGATCATCGCCGTGCTCATCGGCATCCTCCTGCCCGCGCTCGGGATGGCTCGGCACCGCGCCCGGCTGCTCCAGTGCATCACCAACGTCCGCTCGCAGGGCGAACTCATCACGCAGTACGCCTTCGAGAACGACGACGCGATGCCCCCTCGCCTCGCTTGGATCAATACTCACACGGAAGACGGGCAGTACTTTCTCCGGCGGGACCTCGTCAACAGTTACGTCGCCCGGTATTTCGGTGACCCATTCGATATCGAGGGCGACAACGCATTCCCGACCCCCAAGGACCCATGGACCTGCCCCGAATCCGTCGACGGGATCGGTGGCGACCGGCTGTCTCATAACGGCGAAATCCACCAAGTGCCGAATCAATACATGTTTGGCTTCCTCGACATCGACGAACAATCCGCCCAGGCCTTCGCCTCCGTCGATGCCATCTCGGGCTGGCAGCCCAAATACGGCGGCAGCGGATGGCGCCGGCTGAGCATGTTCGGGCGCACCTCCGACTTGGTGATGCTGATGGACAATGTCTCGTTCTGGGTGGTCACGCACGGGCACATCGACGCCCGCGAGTTCTACCGCCGGGCGTGGGATGTCCCGTACAACCCCTTCGTCGACGGCCAACTCGGGACCGATATCGAGAACACCGGCAGCCACCGGGAGATCGGCCAACGCCCCGCGGTATTCACCGACGGACACGCGGGCTCGCTGTCGGACAACAGCACCTACTGGCAGGCGAAAAAAGGGATCTACCGCGCCAAGGGAAGCACAATCGAAGAGACGCTCTACGAGAGCGAGGTCAAACACTTCATGTGGTTCATCGACAAGGGCGAACGTATCGGCGACGCGGATTGAGCAATCCGTCTTGCGAACCGCAGCCCGGAATAGCCGATCCCGACAATCCGACGGACATCACTTATCCTTCGCCCGCCGCTCGGCGCGCCGCCGCGCGCCCTCATCGAGGATCTTCTTCCTGATGCGCACCTTTGTCGGGGTGATCTCGACGAGCTCGTCGTCGTCGATGTATTCGATCGCCTGTTCCAGCGACAACTCGCGCGGCGCCTTGAGCGTCACGAACGCCTCTTTCGTCGCGCTGCGGATGTTGTCGAGCTTCTTGGCACGCACGACATTCACCGGCAGATCGACCGGGCGGTTGTGTTCGCCCACCACCTGACCGGCGTAGACCTTGTCGCCCGGCTTGACGAACAGAACACCTCGATCGTGCAGCCCCTCCACCGCGTACGCCGTCACCTGACCCGTCTCCGTCGCGATCATCACGCCCGCGCTCCGCGGCGTCCGCTCGCCCGAGGACCGCACGTAACGCAGGAATGTGTGGTGCATGATCGCCTCGCCCTGCGTCGCCGTCAGCACCCGGGGCCGCAGCCCGATCAACGCCCGGCTCGTGATCTCGAAGACGAGGTGCGACATGTCCGCTCCCCGCTCCTCCATCTTCACCAGCTCGCCCTTGCGCTCACCCACCAGCTGCATGACGGACCCGACACCCGTGTTCGGGCAGTCGACCACCAGCTCCTCCAGCGGCTCGCACCGCTGCCCGTCGATCTCCTTCTCGATCACCACGGGCCGACCGATCGCCAGCTCGTACCCCTCCCGCCGCATCGTCTCGATCAGGATCCCAAGGTGCAGGATGCCCCGCCC